>JBQCHB010000255.1:0-5488 GCA_051955075.1 Flavisolibacter sp. | reverse complement strand
TGAACGTTTCTTTTGATTTGTTTGAAAGAAATACAGAGAATATGATTGTGCCTCAGGAAGGCATTCCTTTAACATTCGGAACTACTGCTCCTAAAGGAAATTATGGCGCCTTATCAACAAGAGGCTGGGAATTAACGGTTGATTTTAACCACAGATTTGACAATGGCCTGGGCATTAATTTCAGAGGCAATATTTCCGATGCAAAAACCATTCTGACATCTTATGGATCAAGTACCTTGGTTAACGGCAATTATAACGGCAAAGACATAGGCGAGATCTGGGGTTATCGCACCGACAGATTATACCAGGCTGAAGATTTTGAACTGGATGCTAATGGTAAACCAATATTAATCAAATTATCACCTGCTGAAAGTGCCCTATACGGTAAAGTCGACAATAATGGTGTTCCAACGGGTCCATCAGTGTATAAATTAAAAACTGTTAACGGCAAGAAACCCGTTTACCAGCCATATTTGCAAAATTCCTCCAACTTCTTCTTTGGTCCTGGTGATGTGAAATTTGTAGATGTAAATGGCGATGGTGAAATCAATAACGGAAAAGGAACTTTAGCCGATCACGGCGACCTGGAAGTGATTGGAAACTCCAACCCACGCTACGAATACGGATTTAGATTAGGAGCCGATTTTAAAGGCTTTGATATCAGCGCATTCTTCCAGGGAGTAGGAAGCCGCAAAATATGGGGTAATGGGATGCTGGCTATACCTGGTTATAATACTGGTGATGGCGCCATGCCCGAAGCGATTGCAGGCAATTTCTGGACACCTGATAATACAGGAGCTTTCTATCCTGCAGCTTACGATAACGGTGTTAACAATAATGCTAACAATATGCAGATACAGGACCGTTACCTGCTGAACATGGCATATCTCAGGTTGAAAACCTTTACTGTAGGCTATTCCCTGCCACAATCTTTAATGAACAGAATAAAGATAAATTCTTTACGAGTATATGTAGGTCTTGAAAACTTTATTACCTGGGACCACTTGGGAGACCTGCCGATAGATCCCGAAACCATCAATGGCTATTCTATGTGGAATACTTCTAATTATAATTCCGGTCGTACAGGTATGGGAGTACCAGCTTTTAAAAGTGTGTCAGTTGGTGTACAATTAAATTTTTAAAACAATCATGATGAAATTTTCAAAATATTTCTATAGCTTATTAGCTTGTGTAGCTTTACTTTCCTGCAAAAGGGAAGTACTTGACCGTCCGCCGCTGACGGATATTATTGACGGACCCAATTTTTGGAGAAACGAGAACGATGTCCGCTTGTATGCAAACGCATTTTATACCAATTATTTTAACGGATACAATACCTCTTATACAACAGACTATACTCCGGTAAGAGGCTATACCTTCTCCGATGATTTGACTGGTAAAAATGTTCAATCAGAATTTGAAAGTACCGTACCTACCTCACGGGGCTCCAACTCAGAAACAGCTGCATGGATGCCTAAATACGCAGGCCCTACATGGGATTTTGCCTGGGTACGCAAATCAAATATTTTTATTGACCGCCTGCAAACGGTAGTAAAACCTAAAATTTCTGAGGAGGCTTACAACCACTGGATAGCTGTTGGAAAATTCTTTAGAGGATTTGAGTACAGCCGCCTGGTGCGTGTGTTTGGAGATGTACCCTATTTTGATAAAGAAGTGCTAAATACCGATTTGGAAACACTTTATAAAGACAGGGATGACCGCGGGGTTGTTATGGATAAAGTATATGATGACTTTAAGTTTGTGCTAGCCAACATCCGCGAAAATGATGGAGCTCAGAACCTGAACAAATACATTGCAGCCGCTTTCATTTCCCGCTTTATGCTTTTTGAAGGCACCTACGAGCATTATCACAATCTGGATGCAGCAAGAGCAAAAAAATACCTTGAGTTTGCTGTGGAAGCAGCTGAAATTGTAATGAATAGCGGCAAATACAATTTTACAAGAGATTTTAAATCTCTATTCGCGTCTGAAAACCTGGCAGGGCATCCTGAAGTGCTTCTTTACAGAACGTATGATGCTGCTTTAGGTATCATGCACAGCATTGGTTCTTATTCAAACGGAACAGAAACCAATGGTGTAGATCCAAACCTGAATTTGATCAAGTCCTTTATAGCGAATGATGGCAATGTATGGCAAAACTCAACTGTTGCCAACGCTAACAGTTTTGAAATTGCTGATTTAGTAAAAACCAGGGACCCACGTTTTGAAGCATCATTCATTGATAAAGTAAATGGTGCGTCAACTACGCTTTTATATGGATATAAATTTGCTTCAAGAGAAGCAATAACCTATATCGGTAAAACTTATCCCGCGGCTTGGGGAAGCAATACCAACACCAGTGATGCGCCTGTTATGCGCCTGGCAGAGGTGGTGTTGAACTGGATAGAAGCTAAGGCCGTATTAGCACAATACTATGGTGGCCCTGCAGTAAGTCAGGTCGACCTGGATATATCTATTAATGCCATTCGTAACCGTCCTCTCGACGCAGCCGCTATTGCAAAAGGAGTTCAAAAAACAGCTCCACTTATGTTGGCAACGCTTCCAGATGATCCTGCACGTGATGCAGATGTACCTGCACTGATATGGGAGATACGCCGGGAAAGAAGAATGGAGTTTGTATTTGAATATTCAAGGCTGTTAGATCTTAAAAGATGGAAGAAACTGAACTACATGGACTTTAGCGGAGATCCGGACTATTTTCTTGGACCGTGGGTAAACATCCCTGCTGAAATACCAAGTGCAATAAGAAATGCCAATGGAACCGCCGTAAATGTTGGGAACGTAAAAGTGAGAAAGGCTGATGGAACTGTCGTGACATGGAATGGCTCAAATGATGCCGATATGGTGGGTTTTTGGGTGGTTCAAACCGCTCAAAACCGACCTTCCTTTACTGACCAGGTATATTTGTCCCCAATAGGCCAATCCCAGATAACAGAATACGAAGAAAAAGGCTATAAACTTACACAAACAACGGGTTGGTAAAATTCATAATTCTCTTTCTAATCGGAAGCCCTCACAAGGCTTCCGATTTTTCTTTTAATTTCTACCTGATAACAATGAAAAAACTACTCCTCTCCCTTACTATTTTATTTTCTTTCAGCCAGCTATTTGCGCAAAGCCCTGCACTTACGTTTGTTCATCTTTCGGATACACACGTGGGCAGCGGCACGGGTGCTGATGATCTAAGAAGAACCGTAAAAGACATCAACGAAAACGACTCCATACAGTTTGTGGTCATCTCCGGCGACATTACTGAATTTGGTGCAGATGCAGAGATAAGGCTGGCAAAACAAATTCTTGATAGCCTCAATAAACCATGGCACATTATTCCCGGCAACCACGACGGCAACTGGTCGGAAAGCGGCGCCAATACTTTTAAAAAAGTTTTTGGCAACGAAACATTTTATTTCAAAGCCGGTGATTATTTTTTCCTTGGTACCAATTGCGGCCCTAACATGCGCATGGGCCCCGGACAAATTCCCCGCGAAAACATTGTGTGGCTTGATTCTGCGCTGAAGGCAATTCCGGATAATGCTCCCGTCATTTTTGTGAACCACTATCCGCAGGACTCAGCATTAAACAACTGGTTTGAAGCCGTTGACCGCTTGAAACAAAAAAATATTCAATTGATTCTTTGTGGTCACGGACACAATAATCACAAACTAAATTTTGAAGGCATACCCGGCATCATGGGCCGCTCCAACCTGCGTGCAAAACAGGAAGTAGGCGGCTATAACATTGTCACTATCAAAAACAATGTCGTCACTTATCGCGAAAGAAAACCCGGGGTGGAAACAAAACCTGCATGGGCAACGGTAGAATTGAAAGACCATCATTTCAAAAACGAACAACAACAATATTTCCGTCCTTCTTATGTTGTAAATACTGACTTTAAAAATGTAAAAGAAAAATGGACCTACCAGGACAAAAGCGATATTGGTTCGGGTACTGCTTATGACAATGGTTTGGTGTTTACCACCAACACCAACGGCGAGATCGTAGCCTTAAATAAAAAGAATGGCAAGCAGGCATGGAAATTCAAAACAAACGGAAAGATCTACGACATACCTGCCGTAAAAAACAATATTGTCGTTGCCGGCTCTTCCGATGATTTTATCTATGCGCTATCTGCAAAAACCGGTAAGCTCATTTGGAAAATGCAAACAGGTAAAGCCGTACTGGGCCACCCGGTTATTGACGACAATGCAGTTTATATTGGTGCGTCGGACGGACATTTCCGCTCCATTAATTTAACAGACGGCCAGCTGCTTTGGGACTTTGCTAATGTAAAAGGTTTTGTAGTTACCAGGCCGCTGATCTATAACAACAATATTTATTTCGGCTGCTGGAACAATGATTTTTATTGCCTCGATAAAAACAATGGAAGCATTGTTTGGAAATGGAACAACGGAAGTTCCAATCGAATGTTTTCTCCTGCTGCCTGCTTTCCCGTGGCTACTAATAACCGCATTTTTATTGTAGCTCCTGACCGTTACATGACTGCATTAGATGCTACCACCGGGAATGTTATCTGGAGAAAACAAGATCCACAATTAAGAGTTCGTGAATCTATGGGACTGTCAGCCGACAGTTCAGTTGTTTTTGTAAAAACCATGGAAGGAAATGTATTTGGCATTTCAACAACGGCCAACGAAATGCAGCCTGCATGGAAAAGCGATGTTTCTCTTGGCTACGAAATTTGTCCAACAGCTATTGTTGAAAAGAACAATATTGTTTTTGTACCGACACAATCCGGCGTGGCTGTGGCACTTGACAGGAAGAGTGGTAATGTTTTATGGAAACATAAAATTTCAAACGGGCTGGTGACCAACCTGCTGCCTGTCAACAACAACCAATTATTGGTAACAACAATGGATGGTAAAGTTTCTTTGCTGGAGTTTTAGTTAATGAATGATGAGTAATCAGTAAGGAGTGATCACTGCCGTCCTAAAGATGAAAATTTTAGTTCTTTGAAAGTAATGCTGGATAGGCGTTTCATGGGTTTTTTGGGTTCAAATGATTTCAGCCGATTTTGGTTTTTTCGGGTATTTTAACCCATGAATACGGGTAAATATGTTTTCGCACAAGTCTCGGAGTTCTTACCGACAAATGAATTTATCAAATGTGTGACGAAGTACCGGGGCAATTATCAGGTGAAACACTTCACTTGCTGGCATCAGTTGATGTGCATGCTCTTTGGCCAATTGTCCAATCGCGAAAGCCTTAGTGATCTGGTGACCTGTTTGGAATCTCAGCGAAGCAAATGGTATCACCTCGGAATGGGCACAGGTCTTTCCAAATCGAATCTTGCTTACGCCAATGAAAATCGAGACTGGAGGATTTTTGCCGAATACGCATATATCATTATTGGTCATGCCCGGAAAATTTGTATCAGTAGTAAAGACTTTAATCTGAACATCGATGGCAACGTTTACGCTATCGACTCAACTACGATTGATTTATGCCT
>JBQCHB010000254.1:0-15509 GCA_051955075.1 Flavisolibacter sp. | reverse complement strand
ACATATTTTGTGGGCAATGCCTGGTTAACTCAATACAACGATCGCAGGCCTTTCATTATTCCTAATTCAGTAGTGCAAACCGGTACGGATGCACAAGGCAAACCGGTTTATGCAGAAAACACAACGCCGATTGATGTAAACAAGATTAATGCCTACTGGTATAATTCCAGCAATGCTCCGCACAGTTACGAGTTAGTGCTTTTGCCAAAGGATTTTTTAAAGCTGCGTGATATAACCTTGACCTACCGTTTCCCGTCGAGCGTAGCACAAAAAATCAGGGCGCAAAATATTTCGATCTCTGTTATTGGACGCAACTTTTTGTTGTGGGTTCCGAAGAAAAACACCTTCATTGATCCGGAGATCAGCAACCTTGGAAATGATTTGGTGGGAGAACTTGGAGAAGAAGGCGGATCGCCAACGTTTAAAGCTTACGGAGCTGCTTTAAGAATTACTTTTTAATAATTAAGAAATCGCGTTATGAAAATAAAATTGAGTTTACTACTGATTAGTTTGTTCAGCCTTACAGTATTCTCCTGCAAGAAACAGCTGGATATAAATACTGATCCAAACAACCCGAGTTTGGAGCAACTTACGCCAAAGCTCGTATTCCCTGCAGCAGTGGCTTCTGTGGCAGGAAGAATTGGGAGTGATTATGCCATTTTTGGAGGCCTATGGGCCGAATATTATGCACAGGGAACTACCGCCAGCCAATTCAGGACCATTGAAGATTATAATGTAACAAAGGATTATGGCCAAACCAATAAAGGCGAACCCTGGGTTGAACTGTATTCAGGAGGTCTTAATGACCTAAACTTTGTTATAAACAAGGCAAAGGAGCAACAGGATTGGAATTACTTTTTGATGGGTACGGTTATGAAAGCTTACACCTTCCAGGTGCTGGTAGATCTTTATGACAAAGTGCCCTATACAGAAGCCTTCCAGGGGGCCGATAATCTACAGCCTCATTTTGATGATGGTTATAGTGTTTACAAAGGCCTTTTAGCAGAACTGGACACTGCTTTAAGCAAAGATTTTTCTCTTAGTACTAATACGCCTGCAGGCCCTTATGATTATGTTTTTCCAACAACGACAGAAGCTTCCTGGACCATTGACCCCTGGATAAAGTTTGCCAATACCCTGAAGCTGAAAATGTACCTGCGCATGGTATATGCAAAGCCAACTGAGGCAGAAGAAGGTATCCGGGCATTATACAGTTCAGGCGCCCAGTTTTTAGAGGAAGATGCTTCAATGAATGTTTTTCAGGATGCACCTGATAAAAGAAATCCACTATATACTTATAATTTCGTAGAAGTTGGTACTAATGCTAATCTAAAAGCCAGTTATACCTTCCTTTCGTGGCTGCAGGAAAATAGCGATCCACGCATTGATAATTATTTCTTTACCAAAACAGGTTCAACAACCGAATACCTGGCTATTCACCAAGGCGATTATTCCAGCCTGGACGCGACTTTAAATACAGCGTCTATTCCCAAGATCAATCCTACCGATCCAGTTGATTTTATTTCTCTTGCAGAATCGCATTTTTTGCAAGCCGAGGCGCTTGAACGCTTTTTTGGCGGCGCCGGCGCTAAGGAACAATACGATGCAGGCGTTACAGCTTCATTTGCCCGCTTTGGCGATAATGCCACGCCTTTTATAGCCTCCGGCGGAGCATATGCATATCCATCCGGAAGCGATTTTGAAGAAAAGCTCGAGGCCATTATTGTTCAGAAATGGGCTTCAATGCCAGGCTCTCATGCCATTGAAGCTTTTTTTGAAAGGAACCGCACAGGCTACCCAAGAACAAGCCCGGTGTATTCTACCAACCCCTCCTATGTGAAAGGCCAGATTGTGTATTCGAAAAGCGGGATCACCAATGGGCTTTTCCCCAAGCGTTTGATATTCCCTGACCTGGAGACAAGCCGTAACGCCAATGCGCCGGCAGATGAACCCTTAACGGCAAAAGTATGGTGGGACGTTCATTAATTTTTTAAACTACTAATCTTATGCGTTTACTCAAAATCAACTTATACATTTTGGCCACTTCGTTTGTGTTGTTAGGCTGTAAAAAAACAGAAGAAATACATAATACAGAGACACAAGTAGGCCACTCGAGAGTTACATTTTTTCCAACTTTTACTATGGAAGGTGAACATTACGTATCTATTGTAAAAGGCGGAAGTTTTACTGATCCCGGTGTAACAGCGAAAGAAGGCGCTAACGATCTCCCTGTCACTGTAACAGGTAGTGTGGATGTAAATACAGTGGGTGTTTATGATATTGTTTATTCGGCCACCAACAAAGACAACTTTTCAAGCTCCGTGACCAGAACGGTCGCTGTTTTACCAGCAGAGGAACAAAGCGGGGTTAACATAGCCGGCCAATATTTTTATGTTGCAAATCCTTCGTACATAGCTACCATAACCAAGTTAGCTATGGGCTTTTATTTGGTTGATAACGTATGGGGTGGAAGTACCATACCCTCTTACATATTTACAACCGATGGAAAGAATCTGACACTGCCCCTGAACGAACTATCAGGCTTTGGTCAGGTGCAGGGAACAGGTACGCTTGACGACCAGGGCAACCTGAACTACACCGTTGACCTGTTAAATTATGGATTGCTTGGGATTGCCCGCAAATGGAAAAAACAATAAGTAGAAAATTTAAACTCATCAACATGAAAAAAATAATTAAAATAGCTTTTCTTCTATCTGCTACTGCTTTTGTTTTTAACGCTTGTTCTAAAAAACCGGACATAGAGTATACATCAACTTATAAGATGTCGAATGAGTGGTTTGTTCAAACTTTTGAGGATGGTGACCTTGCACTTGACTTCGCAAAAATCATAACCTATAATACCTCTGATCCAGCCTCTGGAAAGATTTGGGTTGACGACCAGGAAAACATCTGGCCTTTCAAAGCCAAGGTTGATGTGGATTATCCTACCCTTGCATTTAAGCCGGTCGCGAGCTCGGAAAATTTGTATGAAACCGGCGAGACGATAAGTGTTATAGAAGGGAAGGTAGTGCCGGGCGGCGGTCACTCAAAAACAGGTGTTGTTGTGGACAGTATTTATTTAAAAGTTACGTTTTCCGAAAAACCAGGCAAGACTTATGAATTTAAGGGACATAGTAGAACAGGTTTTTTGGAGGATGAGTATTAAAACAGCATTTTGCATTGACAGAATGCCTCTCAGGTGAGAGGCATTTTTATTTAATTTTTTAGTTGCGTAGGTGTTATATAAAAGTATCACTCCTCGTAAATCCATTTCTTGAATAGTGGTGCCGTCTCTTGGCTCACGATGATATTATGATTGCTGCAGGGCAGGGTTAAGCTTACCTCCAGCTTCACTTTATCAAAACTTTTAAATCCTCTTATGAACTGGATATTGATCAAATACTTTCTGTTCGCTCTAAAAAACACAGACCCATCTAATTCTTCTTCCAATGCCGACAGGTTTCTATCACACAAGTATTTCTTTTCTTCCTTGTCAACCGCAACTATAATGGTATTGTCCCTGTAGATAAAAGCAATGTCTTCAACTTTTAATGCAATGTTCTCATTTCCCTTACGAACAATTAGTCGTGTTTTCTTTTTTTTCATAGTAGTGATGTCTTCCATTGTCCACGATTTGTTTCGTAAATTATCTATAAATACCTTAAAAGCTTTGTCACATATTGCTATATTGATGAACGGAAATTAATGTTGTTGAACGTTCTTATTGTATGTGTTATGGAAGAAAAAGTTTTCAAAATGTCGCTTTTTTTGAAGTGTGATAACATGTCAATCTCCTAACGATTGTTGTTGAATCTTTTCTAAGTGTAATCTTTCAGTTTTTAGTTGTCTGCAATTTTCGAAAGAGGCTTATTGTTGTTGCTGAGGGTTTGGATCAATTCACTAATATTAATGCTTCGCATATTAATACTAATGCTTTGCACAACCTGATAAAAAAAGCAAGGAACAGCATCGTAAATTACAATAGAATTATTCTCATGTGCGAGAGACTGTTCTCAGTTTCTTTAATAGTTAAAAATTATTAAGTAGTCCACAGGCGGTTTCTACCGCCTGTTCGTTTTTACCGAATGAGATCCATTCTTTGAGCACTATTATTTTCCCCATAGCCAGGTGTGAGAAACAAGATGGTTGCACTGCTTTATATAAACAAAGCAGGTTCTGTAAAAACAGAACCTGGATATGTGCGAACGTGCACATGAGAAAAATATCTTTCGACTGTCAGTACCAATATCCATTATGCAATATTGGTACCAGTTGTCAGCGTTGGCGGCTTAAGACTACGTAGCAATTTAGCGGTTCAGCAATCATGAATATTAACGCAGGAAACTTGGTTATTGATATATCAAACATTAACTATTTTTTGTTGGTAAACGTTTAATGAAGATGCTTTACCTCATCAATTTTCCTTTTTGATAAATGGTCATATTGATTTACCGGCAAAGCAGCAATACAATGAGAAAAAACCATCTTACCATAAGAAACCAACAATCATGAGCATGTTTGAAAAAATTGCCGAGACTAACAAAACATCGTTGAATAAGCCGCTTGACACTGACATGATCTATTATTCAGAATTGAAAGATTGGTACACAACCAATGCCTTTCGCAGCTTTAGTATAAAGTTTGTTGTTGAGCAGTGTATCTATTATAAAAAAGATGGTCGTGAATATGCGGTAAATGCAAATACCTATATGACGGCCTGCAAATATTCCGGTGTAAAAGCTTATAACAAATTTCCCATTAAAAGCATTTGTATCGACATCTGTCCGCAAACAATGGCAGAAGCCTTTACTATACTTACATCAAAAAATGAAGATTTTGATAATTATTTGGCAGGCTATTTTAGACATCCTGATTTCTTCGAAAGCATTCACCCTATTGCCGTTACTTCTATCGGGAAAAAGTTGCAAAGCCTGCTTTACCGAATACAAGGAGGCAGCAATATATCTGTAAACAAAGAATGGTTCCTGGACCTGTCGGAAAGAGTTGTGTACCAGGAATATGGTAATTATCTGGCACTTAACCAAATTAACTCAGTGAAACCCTCAACAAAAAAAGAAGTACTGCAAAGGCTTCAATTGGCGAAAGAATATATAAACGCTAACTTTTTACAAATTGCCGAGATCAAAGAAGTAGCCGAACATTGCAACATGTCGGAGTATCATTTTTTCAGACGTTTTAAAGAAGTGTATAAAAAAACGCCTTACCAATATATTACAGAGCAAAAAATGCATTTGGCTAAAGACCTGCTTCTTCAAAAAGAACACAGTGTGTCAGATATTGCTATACTGTGCAGCTTTCCTGATGTATTCACTTTTAGCAAAGCCTTCAAAAAGTTTTTCGGTGTTCCTCCTTCCATGATTCGATGAGGTGTTTTTGAAGCTTTCAACATCACATTTCAAGTTTCAACTTACCAGTTATTCATTTGTTCTTTTACGATCCGTTCCGGATCATCGGGTTTATGATGCTGCCAGTCAGGATCGTACTTTACAAAAAAGGATAGCCATAAACTGCGTGAAAAACGCATGAGCCACGGCTGCAAGCCTATCAATAATATAGAATTGAAAACAACCCAATATAAAAAACGGTTGTCATGAAAGGAAAATCCAATGATGAGCAGCCAAATAAAAAAACAAATGATGGTAATAACAATTCCTACAAGGTAACTTACATAACCTGTGCCGTAATAAAAGCCTACTTCAATGTCTGTAATCTGTCCGCAAACAGGGCAGCTTTCGTTCATTACCATATTTTTATTAAAACGAAAGGTCAACGGATACGTAAAGAGCTTTCCTTCTCTGCATCTTGGACAGCGACAGCTAATAACTGTCGTCAACAAGCTTCGGTGTGGCATTTCGTTTTTCATCTTCACAGTTACAAACATTCCAAAACTTTTTCCATTTGCATGCTTCGTGAGCCTTTGATTAAAATGTAAGCACCTGCGGTTTTATCCTTCAGCCATTCGCCTGCCTGCTGTGGCGAACTAAATTGCTGGAACGGATGCTGTAGTTTAACAAAGTCGCCGCCTACCAAAACCACCTGCTGCCAAGGATATTTTTTGATCTCTTCTATAATACCGGCATGTTCCTGCACACTATTTTCTCCTAACTCTGCCATGGCGCCCAAAGCCAGTATCTTCTTATCGCCCTTGATGTTGGCAAAGTTTTCAATCGCAGCTTTCATGCTGCTTGGGTTGGCATTGTAAGCATCCAGTATAATCTTGGCACTTCCTTTTTGTATTAGTTGCGAACGGCTGTTGGACGGCATATAACTTTCTATCGCTTCTTTAATTTTATTATCCGCTACTTTAAAAAATTTTCCAACAGCCACTGCAGCCAACACGTTCGGTAGATTATAGCTTCCAACTAAATGTGTTGTAATTATACCCTTATAGCCTTTTTCAAAACGAACCCCTAAAAAAGGATCGGTTTGAGAAACATCTCCTACAACCTTTGCATCCTTCGTTCCATAAGTGTAAACAGCTGAAATGCCCTGGCTCATTTGCCGCAGGTATTCATAATCCCACATTACCAAAGCAGTTCCATTGTGACTGCGCAAGTAGTCATATAATTCACCTTTTCCTTTGCGAACGCCTTCTTCGCCCCCAAAACCTTCCAGGTGCGCTTTGCCAACGTTGGTAATTAATCCATGCGTAGGTAAAGTGTATTCGCAATAAGAAGCGATTTCTTTTTGATGATTAGCACCCATTTCAATAACGGCCATTGCTGCATCTTTCCTGACCTTTAAAATGGTTAGCGGAACGCCAATGTGGTTATTCAGGTTTCCTTCTGTGGTGTAAGTTTTATAAGTTGTTGAAAGAACTGCATGCAGCAATTCCTTTGTGGTGGTTTTGCCATTGCTGCCCGTAATAGCAATAAAAGGAATATCAAACTGTTGCCGGTGATGTTTTGCCAATTGTTGAAGCGTAGTTAGCGCATCGTCAACTAAAAAGGTTTTATCACCCAAGGCAAATTTGCTGTCATCAATGATGGCGTAGGCTGCGCCGGTTTCAAGAGCTTTAGCAGCAAACTCGTTCCCGTTAAAGCTTGGTCCTTTCAAAGCAAAAAAAAGATCGCCTTTTTGCAGCTTGCGGGTATCTGTTTGAACGGAAGGATGTTCGAGATAGATTTTATAGAGTGCTTCTATATTCATTTGGCAAAAGTAACAGCGAACTGTTTTTAACGATGATGATAAAATAAAAAACCTCCCGGTTTAGCGGGAGGTTGTATAGAAGTTTTTCAGGATTATCTTTTTTGTTTTTTGGTCTTCCAGAAGTTACCTGTTTTCCTCTTGTTACCTTCAGGGCTACCCATGCGGTCCATTGCGCAACGGAAACCCAATGTGCTCATCGCCTGATCTTCTTCAAGATAGCGGCGAGTGCCTGGGCTAAGCCAGTAAGCACGGTCGTTCCAGCTACCACCTTTGTACACCCTCGATTTATCAGAGATCAAAGTAGTAACACCATAACCATAAGATGCGTTTGATAAACTGTCACCATCAAGGTAGTTGATAACGTTGCCACGCTGATAGTTACGGCGGTTGCGGCTTTCAGAATCTGTAACATCTACCATTTTTACACGGCCTGTACTGTCTCTTTCATACCTGTCGTTAGGATCACTGGCTGTAGGATCTTTGACATATAATTTTTGGTATTTGTTACCACGATAAGGAGCAACATCATCCTGGTTGCCCGCAACGTCCATTCCTGTTAAAGGACGATAAACATCGGCCACCCACTCGCTCACATTACCTGCCATATTATAAATTCCAAAACCATTAGGATAGAAAGACGTAACCTCTGAAGTGTAGACTGCACGGTCGTTCAAACCACCGGCCACACCAGCGTTATCACCCGAACCTCTTTTAAAGTTGGCCAGGAACTGCCCCTGCCAGCTACCATGCTTCGTATCACGCAAACCGCTGAAGTTCATATTCTGTGTCCAGGGATATACTTGTTTGTTCGATTGCAATTCTTCACCTCTCTTTCCCTCTTTTGTAGAAGGACGAGGGTTTTGGTTGATCAAACCATAAGCTGCATATTCCCACTCTGCTTCAAAAGGCAGGCGATAATCAGGCAGTAACAAGCCATCTTCCATTGTTACCTGCGTTCTTGGCGTTCCCTGTGGTGTTTTTAAAGGATTCTTTTTAGACGTAGCGCCTTTCCCAGGCTGCGCCTGGTACATACCTAACAAGTAAGATTTGGTTGTGAAGTTCTCTTGCCCCTGTTGGCCCTGAACGCCCTGTGGAGATACATATCCTTTTTGCATCAGGATACCTTCATTCACACGGTCACTTCTCCACATACAAAAGTCATGGGCCTGCTGCCAGCTTACGCCAACTACCGGATAATAGTTAAAGCCCGGATGACGGAAATAATATTCCACCAAGGGCTCGTTATAGCTCAACTCGCTGCGCCATACCAGCGTATCGGGTAAAGCGGCATCAATAATTTTTTGATTGTTGGGATCGTCTTCCGGATTGAAGACCCTGCCCAGCCAGTAAATGTATTCACGGTAGTGAACGTTGGCCACTTCGGTGCGGTCGATGTAGAAGGAAGGAACTGTAACGCGGCGGGGAATGTTATCCCAGTTGCCCATTACATCTTCTTCGGTTTGTCCCATGGTAAAGGTACCACCCTGAACAAAGACCAGGCCGGGGCCTAAGCCTTGTTCCTGGGATTTGGCTACCTGGTAACCACCCATGTTTTTGTCATTGTAGTTCCAACCGGTAACGTCCGATTTTTCTTTTTTGTTCTTGCCGAAAAGACCATTTTTACAGGAGGTCATTGCTGCGGCACAGGATAAGAGGATTAAAAAATTTCTTACTTGCATGGTTGCTTTTTTTGTCTTTCTAAAGGAACACATGGATTTTTCATGTGTCTGCCTTGGTTTAACCTACGTTTGGAATAACTTTAACGCCATGCAATAGCAATTATTGTGACTCCAAAATAGTTTTCTAAGACAGATGTGCGAATATAGAGAGATTGATATAAAGTATGTAAGGAGTTTTACGTTTTTTGCATGTTAATTCTACGATTATTGCCACCATGTTTTTAACCCGCAAGCTTTTGGTTTTGATTGTGTTGATGGTTTCTGGCTTAGTGACAGATGCCCAAAGAACTTACAAATCCAGTTCGGTATTGGCGGCAGGCAATTGGTATAAAATAAGTGTAACTACTGATGGGGTTTACAAGCTGGATCTTCCTTTTTTGTCTTCTTTGGGTATTTCAGGCTCCATACCTTCCGCTCAAATAAGGATTTTTGGAAATGGCGGCGGTATGCTGCCCGAGGCCAATAATGAACAACGACCCGATGACCTTGAAGAAGTAGCCATTATGGTAGTAGACGGCGGCGATGGCGTACTAAATGGAAACGATTACGTTTTATTTTATGGACAGGCCCCCGATAAATGGGCGAAAGATTCGGTTAACCGGAGGTTTTATCATAAAAAAAATCTTTTTGATGACAAAGCCTATTATTTTATAACTATAGGTGGAACTGGCAAAAGAGTTCAGTCTCAAAATATACCGCCGTCAGCTTCATCAACCGTTACGTCCTTCGATGAAAGATATTTTCATGAGCTTGATACGGTTAATTTGCTTTCAAGCGGAAAAGAATGGTTGGGAGAGGAATTTTCCAATGCTCCGGGCAAAACTTTAGCCCATAATTTCAGTTTGCCTCTTGCGGATGTAATGCCTGGACAGGCTACCATTTCTTCTGCTGTGGCAGCCCGGTCTGTCAACGCCCAAAGCGGATTTACAGTTTCGGTCAATAACCAGCCTGTGCAGCAAATTACAGTAAGTCAGGTAGGGGCTGGTATGTACGAGCTCTTTGCACAGCAGGTTCAAAAAACAGACAATTTTACTTCTTCCGCAAACCCAGTAATTAGCTTTAATTATACTCTCGGTAGTTTTAACAGCCAGGGATGGCTAAACTGGTTTGAATTTTTTTGTCGCCGCGGCTTGTCAATGGCATCGGGCAAACAATTATTATTTCGTGATTGGAATAGCGTAGGCACCGGCGCTGCGGAATTTATTATTTCAAATACTGATGCCAACGACCAGGTTTGGGATGTTACAGAGCCTTTAAGTCCCGTAAAAATTAGCAGCAGCTTTGCGGGCGACCAATTGCATTTTACAAACAATGCACAACAACTGCACGAATATATTTGCTTTTCCAACTACTTAACGCCGCAGGTTTTTGGTAAAATAGCCAATCAAAATCTGCATACTTCTTCCGAAGCCGACTTTATTATTGTTAGCTATCCTCAATTTTTGCAGCAGGCGCAGCGTCTTGCTCAATTTCACGAACAACAACACAATCTTAAAGCAATTGTTGTAAGTACCGATCAGGTTTTTAATGAATTTTCAGGCGGCATTCCTGACCCAACAGCCATCAGGGATTTTGTAAAAATGTATTACGATAAATACAGAAATACCTGGAACAGCTCGGGTAAGTATCTATTGCTTTTGGGCAAGGCTTCTTTCGATTATAAAGACCGCATTGCAGGCAATACCAATTTTGTTCCTGCTTATGAAAGTTCCAGCTCTTTCGACCCTTTATCTACTTATACTTCCGACGATTTCTTTGGTTTTTTGGATGATGATGAAAATATCAACGCTTCATCATCCAACCAACTAGATATTGGCATTGGCCGCGTGCCTGCAAAAAATGCAGATGAAGCAAAAAACTTTGTAGATAAAGTTTTGGATTATCATGCTGCGGCTTCTTTAGGTCCCTGGCGTAATAATCTCGATTTTATTGCCGATGATGAAGACCAGAATCTTCATTTGCAGGATGCAGAAACATTGACCGCTACAGCTTCCGCTACAGCGCCGCTATTTAATCAGCAGAAGATTTATCTTGATGCTTTTCAACAGGAAAGCGGTTCAGCCGGAGGCCGCTATCCGCAAGCCAATGCCGTGATCAACAATAATATTTACAATGGTTGTTTGATCTGGAATTACAGTGGTCACGGCGGCCCTTCACGATTGGCAGAAGAAGTAGTGATTGATCAGTCTATTGTTGACAAATGGAGCAATCAGTACCGCTTACCCCTTTTTATTACCGCTTCATGTGATTTTGCTCCTTACGATCATCCCATTACCAACTCTCTTGGCGAAAACTTGTTGATAAGGCCAAAAACCGGTGCCGTTGCATTGATGACAACAAGCAGGATCGTTTTTGCTTACAGTAACCGCATCATCAACGATAATTATTTAAAATTTGCTTTGCAGCCCGATGCCAATGGACACTTCAAAACATTGGGAGAAGCTGTGATGGCTGCAAAAAATTATACGTATCAAAGCTCCGGCGATATCATCAACAACAGAAAGTTCTCTTTGCTGGGCGATCCGGCCATGGGGCTTGGATTTCCTGAGTTTGCTGTAAAAGTCAATACCGTCAATGGTTATGATATTGCTGCACAAGCCGACACATTAAGCGCCACCGAATCCGTAATGATAGAAGGGCAGATAAATGATAACAACGGTGTTTTACAAAATAATTTTAAGGGAACAGTTTATGTAACGCTTTTTGATAAGGCAAGAACTGTTACCACTTTGGGCAACGATGCCGGCAGTTCCCCGGTTGGGTTTAAGGATCAAAGCAGTGTTTTATTTAAAGGGAAAGCTTCGGCGCTAAACGGCAAATTCACCATTCAGTTTAAAGTGCCGAAAGACATTAACTACCAATACGGCAATGGAAAAATTAGCCTGTACGCAGCGGATGAAACAAGAGGTGGCAGTGGCTATTCTAACAATGTTATTGTTGGCGGCATTGCATCGGGCACTAATGCCGACAATTTAGGGCCTGAGATAAAAGCTTATCTGAACGATGAAAAATTTGTGAATGGCAGCATTACCAACAGTACGCCTGTTTTAATCCTCAAACTCTTCGACTCTTCGGGCATTAATACAGTAAATTCCCCAATTGGCCACGATATGATCGCCACGCTCGATAATGACAACAGTATGTATTATGTGCTTAATAATTTTTACGAAAGTGATCTGGATGATTTTCAGAAAGGAAGCGTTAGGTTTCAACTACCGGAATTAAAGCCGGGTCATCATTTCCTGCAAATTAAAGTATGGGATGTGCTGAATAATTCTAACGAATACGACCTGGATTTTACCGTTGTTGAAACTGCTGAGTTAAGAGTTGCTCACGTGTTGAATTATCCCAATCCTTTCACTACAAAAACGGCTTTTTGGTTTGAACACAACCATCCCGGCGAAGATTTATATACTAAAGTTGAGATATTTACAATAAGCGGAAAGCTGATAAAAACTATTTCGCAAACAATAAATACTGCCGGAAACCGTTCGAATGAGGTTCTGTGGGACGGCAGGGATGCGTATGGAAACAAAATTGGCCGCGGTGTTTATATTTACCGTTTAAGAGTAGCGACGTTTGACGGCAAAGTGGCCGATAAATGGGAACGCCTGGTGGTTTTATAATGCCTGCTGATCCTTAATTTAACCTGATATAACCAAAACTGTATAATTTCACGCACTTTATAAAAAAGAACTATGAGATCAACTGCATTAAAACTGGCTGCTGGCCTTACATTGACGATTGCAGCCTTTGTACCCTCTGTAAAAGCTCAAACAGGAAGCGAAATCAACGTGGTAACCACAGCGGTTCCTTTTCTGCGCATTTCCCCCGATGCCCGTGCAGGCGCCATGGGTGAATTGTCGTTAGCAACAAGCCCCGATGCCAGCGCATCTTATTTTAACCTTGGTAAAGTTTCTTTTAATGAATCTCCCGGCGGCTTAAATGTTACCTACACACCGTGGCTTAAAAAATTGGTGAACGATGTGTACCTGGCTTCTTTGGCCGGTTATTATAAAATGAACGAGAACGAAGCTATATCGGCTTCGCTGCGTTATTTTAATTTGGGTAGCATTCAGTTTACCGATTATAATGGCAACGCTTTAAATACTTCTAACCCTCGTGAGTTTGGCTTTGATTTAGGCTATTCAAGAAAGCTTACGCCGAACTTTGGCCTGGGTGTCGGACTAAAATATATTTATTCTAACCTGGCAAGCGGTTTTAGCGGAAATGGCAATACATACAAAGCCGGAAGCGCCGTGGCCGGTGATATTGGTTTGTATTACCATGGTCTTAACGAAGTGGGACAGGGATGGGCATTCGGCCTGGCGTTAACCAACCTGGGTTCTAAAATTTCTTATACCGATAATGCCGATCAAAAAGATTATATCCCTGCCAACTTTGGTATTGGTACTACTTACACCAAGGTTATTGATGAAAGCAATAAAATTACTTTTGGTGTTGATCTCAATAAATTATTAGTGCCTACGCCGCCAAAAGTTGCAGATCCTCAAAATCCAACAGCGCAGGATACGGTTAATTTCAATAACTACCACAACAAAAGTGTAGTGGGTAGCTGGTTCAGTTCTTTTGGTGATGCACCTGGTGGTTTTTCTGAAGAAGTAAAAGAATTCCAGGCTTCGCTTGGCGCCGAGTATTGGTATAACAACCAGTTTGCCCTGCGTGCAGGTTATTTTTATGAAGACAAAACAAAAGGCAACCGCCGTTATTTTACTACCGGCGTTGGTATTAAATATAATGTTTTTGGTTTGAACTTTTCTTACCTCGTGCCTGTTAACAGTGGTGTTAATCAAAACCCTTTGGCTAATACGCTGCGTTTTTCTTTAGTGTTTGATTTGAGTGGAGAAGGCGCTACAGGTTCTGATCAATAAAATAATTTTTAAGAATTCGAAAACCCTTCATCACGAAGGGTTTTTTTGTTTGAAACAATGAATTTTATTTCTCTACTTGCTACTAACCATTTTCCTCTCGCTCATTCATTACTCATCTCCTTGCTACATTTGCAAAAAAAATTATGGGGCTTCGTATCGGATTAGGTGTAGATTTTCATCAACTGGCAGAAGGAAGAGAATTATGGATCGGCGGTGTACTCATCCCGCATAACAAAGGTGGGCTGGGCCACAGCGATGCCGATGTGTTGCTTCATGCTATTTGTGATGCTTTGCTGGGCGCCGCTTCACTTGGCGATATTGGTGTGCATTTCCCAGACACCGACCAACAGTACAAAAACATTGACAGCAAAATTTTGTTGCAGCACACCATGCAACTCATACAAAAAGAAAACTACCGTTTAATCAATATTGACAGTACGCTGTGTTTGCAGGAACCAAAGATCAAACCTTATGTACAGCAAATGCAACAAACTATTGCAGCCATTGCCGGTATCAGCGAAAAAGATGTTTCTATAAAAGCAACAACTACGGAGCAAATGGGATTTGTGGGCCGCAAGGAAGGTGCGGTGGCTTATGCCACCGTTTTATTGGAAACTATTTAACATCTTTGGAAATACGCAAACTTATCTTTGAAACAATGACCATTGCTGTAAAAATCGTTAACACATCTGCCAATGCATTGCCCGAATATGCAACGGAAGGTTCGGCGGGACTTGACCTCAGGGCCAATTTAGCAGAACCTGTTGAACTAAAACCGATGGAGCGCAGGTTGATCCCTACCGGATTATTTATTGAACTGCCAACAGGTTACGAAGCGCAGGTGCGGCCTCGCAGCGGCCTTGCGGTGAAGCAGGGCTTAACTTGTTTAAACAGTCCCGGTACGGTTGATAGTGATTACCGTGGCGAACTTAAGGTTTTGTTGATAAACCTTTCCGGCGACATGCAGATCATACAACACGGCGACAGGATTGCCCAAATGGTGGTGCAGAAATTTGAAAAAATATCCTGGAAGCCCGTGGAAACATTATCACAAACGGCCAGAAGCGAAGGTGGCTTTGGATCAACCGGTAAAAATTAATTAATGACAAAATTTTTATTCATAACACTATCAATCGTCGTATTGGCGTCATGCCGCTCCACCAAAAAAATTCAAACAGCCATATCCAAAAAAGATACGACGGCTAAAGTTGTTATTGATGGCAATAGATCTGATACAGCTATTTTTATTAAGAACACGTTGAATAAAATCATTGCCGGCCGTGTGCAGTATACCAGTTTTAATGCAAAAGTGAATGTAGACTATAAGGGAACGGATGGCAAAAATTATAACGTCAATGCCAACATCAGGATGTATAAGGATAGCGCAATCTGGATTTCGGCGAATGCTATTTTAGGCATTGAAGCAATGCGGGTGTTGATCACAAAAGATTCTGTGAAGTTGCTTGATAAACTGAATAAAACTTATACGGCGAGAAGCGTTGATTATCTGCAGGAAGTAACTTCTTTGCCTTTGGATTTGTACACTTTGCAGGATTTGATCATTGGTAATGCTGTATTTGTCGATTCAAACGTGGTAGCTTTTTCGGCCAACGCTAATACCATTTCATTGTTAAGCAGCGGGCAATGGTTTAAAAATCTTATTACACTTGATGCCACTAATAGCAGCTTATTATACAGCAAGCTGGATGATGTAAACGTTGCAAGGAACCGTACAGCCGATTTAAGCTATAGCGATTATGAAAACAAA
>JBQCHB010000253.1:0-3959 GCA_051955075.1 Flavisolibacter sp. | reverse complement strand
TTATGCATATTGTGCAGCTAAAAGAAACAATGTATGCCATTGCCAGGAAATACGATGTGGCTGTGGAAGATGTAATGAAATGGAATGATATGCAAACAAACGATTTGCGAGCAGGCCAACAACTACGCATCAATAAAAAACGAGTGAATGCTACCAATTAGACTGCACGATAAAAATTTTGACACTTATTTATCTGAAGAAGCAATCCAGCAAAAAGTTCAGGAACTGGCCGAGGCCATCAATAAAGATTATCAAAACAAAAGGCCTTTGTTTATTGCCATCTTAAACGGCTCATTCATGTTTGCGGCAGACTTGTTTAAGCATTTAACGATTGATGCTGAGATCAGTTTTATCAAGCTGGCTTCTTACAAAGGCATGAAATCAAGTGGAAATATTATTACTTCTATTGGCTTAGATCATGATTTATACGACAGAGATGTAATTATTGTAGAAGACATCGTTGACACAGGCAAAACACTGAATGTTTTTTTGCCGCAGCTTCATCATCAGCAGCCTAAATCCTTGCGTATAGCTGCTTTGCTGCACAAGCCCGATGCTACACAATTTCCACTCACAATAGATTATGTAGGATTTAGCATACCTAACAAATTTGTTGTAGGCTATGGACTGGACTATGATGGGCTGGGAAGAAACCTGAAAGAGATTTACCAGTTGGCCGAGCAATAAAGATTAGGAAGTGCACAAGTGTGTCTGATAATTATTGGACAAAATGATGCAGCAGCGTTGTTAATAAAATGCTCATTAACCTATCGAGAAACTGTTACAGCAGTATTCACTTAGAGACAGAAGAAAACCCGTAAATCAGCAGGGAGTCATTAAGTAAATCTATTGAAGCTCACCCTGCGGTTGTTTCATTCGGATATTAGATTACACCAATTTCCCTGCTACACGGGACTTTCAGTTATGGCAATGAAAAGAACTCTTTTTAAAATCTCCAATAAGGAGGGCAGAAAGTGTTTAATAAAATTGTAAGCGCACGAATATAGGGAACGGATTAGGTTTTATCAACCGGTATTGCATTTTATTAAGCTCTCTGCCGCTTATTGGAAGTACGTTTATTTAATACTAAGTTTTCCTTCTTCTATGCTTTCATCGTTGGCAAATACATTATACATATAGGTGCCTTTCGTTAAGTTGGTTGCTTTTTTCTCTTTGGTTTTTAAAACGGTTTGATAGATCAGCGTTCCTTCCAAATCAAAAATGTAGAAATGTAAAGTCTTGTCTGTTTTAGAACTGATGCTGACCTGGCCTGTATAGCTTGGATTTGGGCTAACGTTGACAACGTTGTCTTTTTTTGTCCAAACTTTTTCCTTAGTCTCGATAGATGAGCTAAAGGTAAAAGCATTGTTAGTTGATTGCGACCTTGCTGCAGAACAACACAAAAAAACAAAAGCGGTTAGCAGTAGATTGGGTTTCATATATCAGATGTTGTTTAATAAAATGTCGGGCAACGCATTTGTCTTGCTGCTCTTCCGTTAGGAGAATTATAATCATTCAATCTCCAGCCGAGCCTTATTATAGTTGAGAAAAATGAATCGTTTTGTTTTGGATTACCGCGTTGCTCACCATCCGGCGGATCTCGACGACTTGTGGTAGTGCCGGGTTTGAAGCCTTCTCTGAAGTATAGCTGGTTAGCCATAGCCGCCTGCTGTGGCGTAAGATAGTTAGCAAACAAACTGTTGTCTATGTACGTTGTGCTAACATCATCAACATAATCAGTAAAAGATTTCCGGTGCATTATTTCAAGACCTACAAAAAAATTATCTTTTAAATAATACTTGAAGCCTGCGCCAATGGGAATTTCCCATGACATGAGTTTGTATTCCTTCCTGTCTGGGTATTCCGCCATACCTTGGCCTTCCAAACGCAATGGTTTGAGATCAACCCAAGATGCAGTACCGTTTGGCGCATAATATTTTCCTTTTGGGTTAAATTTAAAAGCACCAAAGCCAATAATGCCATAGGGGCGAAGCTTGCCTTGCAAACCATCGTAACGTTCTATAAACACTGTTGGATAAATTTCAATGGCGCCATAAACTTCCCATAAAGGCGATTGAAATTGCAGGTTTCTTTTTTTTCTGGAAAGTTCTCTTCCACCTTTATCTTTAATGAGGCTGTCATAGCCTTCTAATTTGCCTTGATTAATAGCAAAGCGAAAACCCAACCACTCGGTAGGATATACCGCAGCATAAACGCCTTTTGCGAGATTTATAGTGGATATATTAAGGTCCTTTATAAATCTGGTTCCGGTGCCTTGATTACCACCAAGATCGCCAAGAAAAAATAAAGGGCCAATGCCTAAACCTAATTCAAGCCGGCCATTGCCGGTAGTGATGGATTGAGAAGAGCTTCGAAGGGAAGAAAGGGCTAATACAAAGATGAGCACTAATGTACGTACGCCAGGTACAGTTGTTCTCATAAAATGGATTTTTTGGTTTTACTAAGGATTTGGATATCGTGGCTAAAGTAGGGTGCTAAAGTTTATTGTACAAGTCTATCGTAAAAAAAAATGAATAAATAAGAGGAAACACGAAGAGGAACTCGTAAATCTACTAAAATAATGATGCTTAATTCTAAGTATAGCGCTATGCACAGAACTTGCTTCTTTAGCGAGTAAGAGAAAAATTGTAGCGTGAAAGCGGTTTGCTATTAGCCGATGATTAGATAATTTTCGAATAAATCACCTTACAATTTAGCGATGTTTTTTACTTGCATGAGAAAGGAATTGCTTTAATTTGTCGCTGATTATGTTGAGCAGGTTATCCATTCAAAATTATGCTATCATTGAGCAGTTGGAAGTTGATTTTTCTTCCCGGTTAAATATAATAACCGGGGAAACAGGGGCTGGTAAATCTATTATTGTTGGGGCTTTGGGACTGATATTAGGACAAAGAGCAGAGAGCAACGTTTTAAAGGATAAGAATAAAAAATGCATTGTAGAAGGGTGTTTTAAAGGCGAAGGTGGTGACGAGCAGATTCTCCAGTTTTTAAAAAATAATGAATTGGATGTGCATGAAGAGTTGACTGTGAGAAGAGAAATTGCTCCTAATGGAAAATCAAGAGCTTTTATCAACGATACACCTGTCAATCTTTCTCAATTAAATCATCTAAGCAGTTTATTGGTCGATCTTCACCAGCAGTTTGATACTATCGAACTAGGAGAAAGTGATTTTCAGCGGGAAGTGTTAGATGCACTTGGAGGCAATTTTCCGGCGCTAAAAAAATATGAACTGATTTTTGACAACAAGCAATCTTCAAAGAAGGAACTGGATTCTTTAAAACATCAAAAAGTGCAGTTTGAAAAAGAATTTGATTATCATCAGTTTCAATTTAATGAGCTGGAAGAAGCTGGTTTCAAAGAAAATGAATTAGAAGAACTTGAACTGGAACTAAAAATGCTCACCAATGCTGAGGGAATTAAAAATGCATTAGCTAAAGCTTATTACGATCTAGAAGAAACAGAAGAACCCATCATCCGCCAGTTAAAAGCTATAACCAATCAATTGCAGCAATTTGCAGAATTACATCCTGAACTTCCTGCCTTAATTCAACGCCTGCAATCATCTTATATAGAGCTACAGGACATTGCTGATGAAACAGAACGACTGAGTAACCACATTGGCTCAGATGCGGCAACAATAGATAAGATCAATGATCGCATTTCATTGGGCTACAAACTGCTTAAGAAACACGGTGTTAAAACAACCAATGAACTGCTGCAAATACAGGCACAGTTAAGTGAAAAGTTGCAAACTGTTTTAAATATTGATGATGCTATTGCCAATGCAGAAAAGGATTTTGAACAACTGATTGCGAAAGCAGAAGAACAAGCATCAAAAATTTCCGATGCAAGAAAGAAGCAGGTAAAACCTCTTGAAACACAAGTAAACAAAATGCTTGCACAGGTTGGAATGCCCAATGCAAGATTGAAAGTTGAC
>JBQCHB010000252.1:0-3654 GCA_051955075.1 Flavisolibacter sp. | reverse complement strand
CCTATACCATACTTACGCCCATCTATCAAACAAAGACAGAAGTTTTTGGAAACATAAAAAGCAATGCACCGAAAACCGTACAATCACCGGGAAAAATTTTCATTTACGGTCAATATATTTTTCTCAACGAAGTTGATAAAGGCGTTCATGTAATTGATAACAGTAATCCTGCAAATTCTGTAGAAAGAGCATTCATTGACATTCCCGGCAATATAGATATTGCAGTGAAAGGAAACATATTATATGCTGATATGTACGATGATCTTGTTGCAATTGACATTACTAATCCGCTGCAGGCAAAATTGGTAAAAGATATTCCGGGTGTTTTTCCTGAACGAACATATTCAGGTGGGTTTGTTGCAGCGCAGGGACTTGTTATTGTCGGCTGGACAAGGAAAGATACGACAGTTGAAGTATCTCCTTCTAAAGATTATATTGTTTATGATTACACATTAGCTAATGCAGCAAACTTTCAGTCTGCTGCGCCATCGGCCGTCAAGTCGGGCATTGCGGGGTCAATGGCGAGGTTTGCTATTGTCAATGATTATTTATATGCTGTCGACCGGCATACACTTAAATCAATTTCCATTGCCAATGCCAATGAGCCAACCTTGGTTGGCGCTATCAATGCAGGTTGGGATATTGAAACGATCTTTCCATTTAAAGACAAGCTTTTTTTGGGTTCAATGGGTGGCGTTTTTATTTTCGATATTTCTAATGCAGCATCACCTGTAGCACAAGGTAATTTTGTTCATGCCCGTGCCTGCGACCCTGTTATTGCCGATGACGATTATGCTTATGTTACCTTAAGAGCCGGCACTTATTGCGGGCCAACAACCAATGAACTGCAGATCATCAATATTAAAAACCTGGCTGCACCAACATTAGTTACCACTTATTCAATGGCCAATCCAAAAGGACTTGGCAAGGATAACAATCTCTTATTTATTTGCGACGGTGATGGTTTTAAAATTTACAATGCATCTAACGTTAGCAGCTTGCAATTACTAAAAACAATTGGTAATGTAGAAGCCAGTGATGTGATTGCCTACAATGGAATTGCTTTGGTAGTGGCAGAAGACGGACTCTATCAGTACGATTATTCTAATGTTTCTGACATTAAGCTATTAAGCAGGATCACCGTTTCAAAATAACGCTATGAAACAAATTTGTTCATTTATAGTGTTGCTGTTTTTTGCATTGAGCATGCAAGCGCAGAAAAAATCTGAATTCAAATTTTCTAGTATTAACCAGGTTGGATTTTTAAAAGGTAGCTCTGACCAGGCTATGCAGATACAAACTGTTAATGGAGTTTCTTTTAAAACATGGTTTGCTGGTGTTGGCGTGGGTCTTGATGATTATAACTTCAAAACGTTTACAATCTTTGCAGAGCTGCGGAAGAATATTTCAGATAAACCTCAAACGCCTTTTGTGTATGTAGACCTGGGTACTTCCATACCAGCTAAAAAGCAAGAAGAAGATTTGTGGCAAACAATTGTTTACAAAAATGGTTTGTATTTCGATGCAGGCGTAGGTTATCAAATTCCAATCAAAGGAAATTTATCATTTAATTTTAGTGCGGGTTATTCTCAAAAATATTTGCATGAAACAAGAACGGCAAAAGGTATTGTAATAGATTTTCCTGTTGGCGGGGGACCGCAAGCTGAGTATTACGATTATACTTTCAAAAGGCTTTCCATAAAAATGGCGCTATGTTTTTAGAAATTTAATATTGCGCTGTATACCCTTGTGTTTGGACCGGATAAGCGGAGAGTATTTAAATATTTTTTTGAACATTTCTTCGCTTAGTTCTTCCCATTGTTTTGTAGTGAGGTTTAAAATTTCTGGAAGAGGGGAGAAAGCAGTTTCAGTATTGGGTTTGCTAAACCGGTTCCAGGGGCAAACATCCTGGCATACATCGCAGCCAAACATCCAATTGTTAAATTTTCCTTTCATTTCTTCCGGAATAATTTCGTCTTTCAGCTCAATGGTGAAATAAGAAATGCATTGGCTTCCATTGATAATTTTATTTTCACTGATAGCACCGGTGGGGCAAGCGTCAATGCATTTGCTGCAACTGCCGCAAAAATCTTTTGCGAACGGATCATCATAGTTCAATTCGACATCAACGATCAGCGTTGCAATAAAAAAGAAAGAACCGTTTTGCTTAGTAATCAAATTCCCGTTTCTGCCAACCCAACCCAATCCGCTTTTTTGTGCCCAGCTTCTTTCCAGTACCGGGGCTGAATCTACAAAGCCGCGGCCGTTAAATTGCCCTATCTTTTCCTGCAACTGCTGCATCATCTGCTTAAGCTGTGCTTTTATTATCTCGTGATAATCCTTGCCATAAGCATATTTTGAAATCTTGAATTCGGTGTTGTGTGTTTGTTCAGGAAAATAATTTTTTAAAACAGTTATGACCGATTTTGCGCCGGGAACTAATTTGGTAGGATCAATGCGCAGGTCGAAATAATTTTCCATGTATTGCATCTTGCCATGAAAGCCTTGCTGCAACCATCTTTCAAGGCGGCGGGCATCTTCATCCAATGGCTGGGCTTTGGCTATGCCGCAATAGTCAAAGCCATGTTCAATAGCTAATTGCTTTACCTGTTTTGTATATTGATCGGTTAATGACACGTGGTTTTGATTAAACGAAATATAACCTCGTAACTACTGGGTCAGTTCGTTTGCAAAGCTACCCACAAGTAAAAACTTTTCTAATAAAGAAACCCTAAACCTTACCTACATATTTGTACCTTCTTCTTCCAAATGCAGGCGATGGTAAAGCCGGTGCATGACTGGCGCCAAAATAATACCGATGTTGGTAATAAAAACCACGCCGCTAAAAAGTGCGTAAAACGAAGAAAATATTTTACCGCCGTTGTTTTCAATATTTACTACTGGACCCATGCCGCTTAAAAGCATGGATGAATTATGAAAGGCGTCAATCCAGGAAGCATTTGCGGTGTAATGAAAACCAATGAGCCCAATGATAAGGCAAATTGCCAGTATGCCTGATGCAAAAACAATATTTTTTAATACGCGGCGATAAAAAAGATGAACAGGCAGTAAGGGTTTTGACTTAGACTCATACATTCTGCAAAGAAAAATATAGAGAAACTTGCAAACGCACAATTAAATTAGTTCTTTTGAGCACTTATCATATCTGTATTCTTTTATAATTAAAAAGAAGACAGACATTAGAGCCACTAAAACTACTGTATGAGATCATTCATTCTATTATTATGCAGCTTCATAGCATGTAATTCGTTTGCACAAAAAGAAAGCCCCTACACCAAGTTTGGAAAAATATCTGCTTCCGATCTTCAAAAAAAAGTATATGCTATTGACAGCAGTGCAGACGCTGTGGTACTGAGCGATATAGGCAGCGCAAAAGTAGAAGGCAACTCAAAAGGTTGGTTTTCCATTGTATCAGAAAGACACAGGGTAGTACATATTTTAAAAAAGAGTGGCTACAATGAAGCAGATGTTGAAATCCCGTTATACATAGATGGTTCTGATGAAGAAAGAGCGGACAATATTAAAGCAACTACGTATAACCTTGAAAATGGCAAAGTGGTAGAAACTAAGTTGGATAAGGGAAGTGTTTTTAAAGAAAAAGTGGATAAGCACAGAATTAGAAGGAAGTTTACA
>JBQCHB010000251.1:0-2637 GCA_051955075.1 Flavisolibacter sp. | reverse complement strand
AATAACATCGAAATATACGAATACAAAAAAACTATTTTGCATGGCAAACTTAGTGTTTGTGATGAAAGATGGGTGACCATTGGTTCGTATAATGTCAATAATGTAAGTGCTTATGCAAGCATAGAACTTAATCTTGATGTGCTGAATACCTCTTTTGCAAAAAAGACCAAAAAGACGTTGCAAAAAATAATTGACGAAGACTGCGTACAAATTACCAGTATTCAATACGATGAAAAGGAAACTTTCTTGGTGCGTGTGTGGCAGCGAATGTGTTTTGACACTTATCGTGTCCTGCTTTATCTTTTTACTTTCTATTTTAAAAAACGCCATGGCTAATTCCGGTAAATTTTTCCAGTCTGTTTTTTGCACTCTCAATGAAACAATTTCAAACTAATGTAAATCATTAGTATTGTTGACCGGCATCACTGGTCAGGCTTTTGGTGATGTATAATTTTACTTATAAGAAATATTGTATCATGAAAAAAATAATTGCTCCAACTGATTTTTCCTCAATAGCTGAAAATGCCTGCATATATGCGGCAAAGCTTGCCGCAGATGTTAAAGCAGAACTTTTATTATTTCATACAATAGAACTGCCGCTATCAGTAGCAGACTATCGTGTTACAGAAGAACTCTTCGACGAAGCAGGCGTAGAGAGGAAATTAGAGACTTTAAAAAATAAATTAGGCGTTGCAACAAGCAACAACGTAATTGTGAAAACGAAAAATGTTTTAGGATTTGCCGACCACGAGATAAGCGAATTGTGCAATAGGATAAAGCCTTTCGTGATTGTTATGAGTTCTCACAATTCTAATTTACTTCATAGCTTTTTGCCAGGAAGTACAACTGTTTACACGGCAAAACATGTATATTTCCCCGTAATTGTTGTCCCTCATAATGCAATATACACGCCGTTTAAAAAAGTGGCATTTGCTACGGATTTGAAAGATGTTTATGAAGTGCCGGTAAAAGAAATAGAAACGATTCTGAAATTGTTTAACGCTAAACTTGAAATTTTTTATGCAGGCAGAAATGAAAAGGCGATTAACCGGCACGCTGTCAATAACATGTTGTTAAACCAAAGAATGGAACATTTAAATCCTGAATATTATTTTGTTGAGGATGACAATGTTCATCGCGGAATAACAGAACTGGCTAAAAAACATGCAATAGATTTGTTGATTATCCTTTCAAAAAAACACGGCCCGCTTCATAAATCACAGACTAAAGATTTTGTCTTTTACTCTCATGTGCCCGTAATGGTAATCCATGAAAATGATATAGCTGCAAAGTCAAAGATTTGAGTAAGATGTTCTCGTGTCCAACCCGTGATTATGACATGGACTCTCTGACACATATCGCGCTTGGCGCCTGCATTGGCGAGGCCTTTTTTGAAAAGGGCTTTGGCAAAAAAGCAATGCTGTGGGGGGCTTTGGCACAAAGTATCCCGGATATTGATTTTATTTCAGCTTTATGGCTTACTACACCCGAAAGTTTATTGGCGCATCGCGGTTTCACCCATTCCATTTTATTTGCACTGCTCATTATCCCTGTATTTGCGTTAGCTGCTGAAAAAATTCATCGCCCGCATAACATACCTTTTAAGAAGTGGGTTTTATTTTTTACTACAGAAGTATTGATTCATTTATTCATAGATGCTTTTAATAACTATGGAATCGGATGGTTTGAACCCTTCAGCCACGTCCGGTATTCATTCAATGCAATTTATGTGGCAGATCCCTTTTTTTCTGTGTGGCCTGGTATTGCAATGGCGATGCTTATTGTTTTAAACCCTTTCCATCCAAAAAGAAAATTTTGGTGGAAGTTTGGGGTGATCATTCCGTTTTTTTATCTCGGATATTGTACGATAAATAAAATAAAAATCAACGGGGAAGTAAAAAGAATTTTTATAGCCCAATCTATCCCGCACAAAAGATATTTTACTACTCCGGCACCCTTTCAGAATTGGTTGTGGTATGTAGTTGCAGGAAATGATAAAGGGTATTATGTTGGATTTCGTTCGCTGTTTGACAACAAAAGAAAAATGGATTTTCAATATTTCCCGCGTAATGATTCTTTGCTCAGGACGGTTACTGATCATGAAGGATTACAAAAGCTAATCCGGTTTTCAAAACAATTTTATACCGTCGAAAAATACACAGATACTCTGGTATTTAATGACCTTAGATTCGGACAGGTTATAGGCTGGCAAAATCCAAAGGAACAATTTGTTTTTCATTATTTCCTTCAGCATCCCGAAGACAATACGCTTGTTGTACAGAGAGGCCGCTTTGCCAAATGGGACTGGCAGGTAGTGAAGTCGCTATGGCAAAAAGTAAAGGGAAATTAATGGGCCACATTCGGAATCAAACAAAATATTCAGCGATCTTTACAGTTCCGTAGCTATACCAGCTGCTGCCGGTTTTGGCCGAAAAAAACACTATGACATTTGCGTTCGCAAGAATAGTCAGCTCACTTTCAGAACCACATTTTCTACGGGAGTGCTCACTTCATTTTAAAACCTCAGGCTTATATTTATCGTTCTGATAAAATAATTGGCGCTCTTGCGTTAACATTAACTTCATATACTGCCAGTTGCGAAAGACGATCATCTATTTGTTTTTCATTTATTTCAGC
>JBQCHB010000250.1:0-3601 GCA_051955075.1 Flavisolibacter sp. | reverse complement strand
CTCTTTTCTGTGCCCGCAAATAGCGAACATAAATATCTGCGGGAATGTAGGCGCCTGCCAGGTGGCCTATGTGTTTTTGACCATTAGCATAAGGCAGGGCCGATGTAATCAAATATCGCTTTGGTAAAGTCTTCATTAATTCATTTATTTTTTTGTTTGCCGGCTTTTGTAATTCTAATCGTCGTTGTTGTGTCACTCACTTGTACGTTCTTACCACTATTGAGCATTTTGGAAGTGTGCTATAGTTTGTTTCATTTACTATTGCCATAAAATCATTTTCCCCGGTCGTTGAAATGACAAGAAAGGATACTTACAATAGCAGTCACACATTAGTTGAAAGAGTGATTGCACGATACCGAATAGAATTAGCAACCGTACACGAGTGCGACGCAACAGAAGCTTAATAGTAATTCTGCTGCCGGTTACACAATAATCATTAGTTTAAAAAGAACTGAGCAGATAATAAACATCTGCAAATCCATCACATTCCTGATCATCTGCGGTCGCAAAAATACCGCAAAGTGACCAACTGTTTTTTATTTGTGTGAACAAGAAGTAATTTGCCTCCAATTGTGAATTATGATCAAGCTTCCTCCCTATTTAAAAAAAGGTGATTGTATAGGCATTGTGGCACCTGCGGGCTTTATGCCGCTTGACAAGATGGAAACCTGCGTAAATACGCTCCAGGATTGGGGCTATACCGTAAGGCTTGGCGCCACTACGCACAGCCAGTCCGGCAATTACTTTTCGGGCACTGATGAAGAAAGATTGAACGATCTGCAAGAGATGCTTGATAATAAAGAAGTGAACGCTGTTCTTTGTGCAAGAGGCGGCTATGGTGTAAGCCGCATCATTGACAAACTGAGCTTTAAAAAATTTAAAAAGCATCCCAAATGGATTGTTGGTTTTAGCGACGTTACCGTTTTAAAAGCACATATTTATTCGAAATACGGCATTGCTTCCTTGCATGCGCCTATGGCGGCAGCGTTTAACGACGGCGGTTTTAGCAATGTTTACATTCAATCGTTAAAGAATGCATTGGAAGGCCTTCCTGCCAATTATGAATGTGCCATTCACGAATTTAATAAGCCCGGCACGGCCGAAGGAGAGCTGGTTGGCGGCAACCTAACGCTGCTGGCTCATTTAATCGGCACAACATCGGACGTAAAAACAAAAAGCAAAATTCTTTTTATAGAAGACATTGGCGAATACCTCTATAATGTTGACCGCATGTTTTTACAACTCAAACGCAGCGGCAAGCTGGACAAACTTGCGGGACTGATCATTGGCGGCTTTACTGATATGAAAGACACAGAAAGACCTTTTGGTAAAAGGGTCCAGGAAATTATTTATGACCATGTGAAAGAATACCACTATCCTATTTGCTTCAACTTTCCCGTAAGCCATGACAAAGAAAATTATGCATTGAAAATAGGCGGCACCTACACACTGCATGTACAAAGTGACAGTGTAAGGTTGGAAGAAACATCTGCAGACGAGTAATTTACTTATTCAACATGCCAACTCAATTGACCTTTCAACTGATTCAATCATTTAATACCTGCCATAATAACTCCTCAACTTATTGGAAAGATCGCTTTGTATTTGGCTGAATAGTTTTTTCATGATGGTTTCCTGCGATGGATTCAACGGTTCGCCGGAATTTAAAGAAGACTTGTCGCTGTCACTTAAAGCTCTTTCATCACCGGTATAAGTGGCAAACTTTGTTTTCCAGTTATATTGACCGGTAAAGCGATCACTCCATACAACAGTTCCCTTTGGATCCCTGATAGCGATTGACAGATCGCCTTCAGAAACAAGCGTACGCTGGATAGAGGTGATCTTTGCCCTAACCGTTCCATACTGTTTAATCACAGAGTCAGGTTTGTAAACCGTTTCTTTGATCACTACTTCCTTTGAAACATCTTTTGTGTTTCTGTTATCATAAGGTTGTCCAATTGCAATGCGGCTCAGGTTCAATTCTAAGGTTTGATCGGGTTGAATGTTATTATTCCTGGCATCCCATTCCGAATAAAATTTCACAAACTGGTTGCCCATGTTAGAGGAAAGTGTTTGCAAAATATTGCTCTGGAATGTTTGCATTTGCTGCGAACTGGCATACTGATAGCCGCCATTCTGCATAGGGATCACCAACACTTTTGTCAAAGCATTATTGTAAGCCGAATCTATTCTCCGTTTTAAATTATAATCATTGGGCCGATAGCGCAAAGCAACACTCAACTCTTTGTAAGCATCACGATAGGCTTGCTTGGTTCCTTCTTTTGCCAAATCATCTGCCCTTGAAGTATGCACTTCAACAATTTTATCACGATAAGTTTCTAAAAACTCGGAGTAATCTTTTGCTTTAATGAGCTTTGCAGGTACAGGATAAGCATGAATGGTTTGATAGAGGTCCTGCAGGCGAAAATATTCCTGGTAAATCTTTTCATAGCGATCGTCATCCTTGCTGTTAGACAAAATCCGGATTTGGTTTTCTCCTTCGTTAACAGCATAATTGTAAGAGCTTTGAACGATGTCTTTTGTTTCACCGTCGTATGGATCTTTTTGTAATTTCTTTACACCCAGTTCAATGGCATCGGCATAATCGCCTTTTTGAAAAGATTTGCTTGCCGACTTGCAACCGAAAAGATAAAGAGATGAAACAATCAGCAGAAAGTAAAATTTAGTCATGGTCAGGTTTTATTAGTATGATTCAAAACACAAGATAATAGTTACTCAACAATCATTATTTAATGCATCGTTAACAAACAGCTGCTTAAACAATGATTAACCGGGGCAAGATAATACAATCCATTGTGCAATACAAACGCCCAAATCTGCCAAACACCAATTGGAAAATGCAACGGAACTATCTCAAAATAGCTAAGGAGCTACGCAATAAATTCGTTGCTATTCCACTCGTTTTAATTTGAGATTAGTTACCGGCGCCACAATCAACGGAAACTTTTCAACGGTAACATTGCTGGGGTCTAAACCAAAGCCTCTTTCTTCCGACAGGCTTACTTCTTTTAACCAGAAGTGAAATTTCATAACCATTCTTTCCAAAATTGAAAGGTCATTGTCCTGACTCAGGTATTTTTCCATTACCACGAAAGAAAAATCCCCTACCACATTACTGCGTTCAAGGCTTTCGTAGCGGCTTGTAATGTTTACTTCGCGATTGGTCACCAAATCTTCCACTACTTTTCTAAACATTAAATTAATACGCGGCTCTACCCTGAATCCAAGCCTGAAATCTACACGTATTACATCGTTGGGAATAATATGATCTACTTTATACTCCATGGTATAAGGATCATCCAGCGTATCTACATGCACAAACCAGTAAATGTCGGAACGTTTGGGTTTTTTATTCAGAATGGAATAAATGATCTTATGTTCAATTTCCTTCGGATTATCGGCACTGGTTAAATAGACAAGATGTGTAGAATATTTTGGTACCGAACGGTCGTTGCTTAACTCCTGGATTTTAGGAATATAATGTTCCAGCCGCACAAACTCCACATAACGGTTCTTGATCTTGCGGGCCCTGAACCAAACGTACATCACCATGAACATTAAGCCACCGATCATTAAAGTT
>JBQCHB010000249.1:0-5169 GCA_051955075.1 Flavisolibacter sp. | reverse complement strand
TCAACACCCAATGCTCCTTCGGCAGATGTAACACAGCCCACATGTACAGTAGCAACAGGAACTATTACAGTAAATAGTCCTGACGCAACACTTACATACACACTAACAGGCCCAAGCCCTGCAACAACAACCCAGTCTAACAGCACGGGCATTTTTTCATCGCTTGCAGCCGGAACATACGGACTTACTGCTACCAAAGGTGTTTGTACATCACCATCTACAAGCAAAACAGTAAATACCCAACCTTCAACACCTGACAAGCCAACCATTGTGGTAACACAGCCATCACTCTGTGGTCCGTCCAAGGGTAGCATCCAGATATGCAGCCCTACTGCTGGATGGACATATCATATCGGCTCCGCCGACATCACGGCACAAGCCAATACCGCAGTGATCTTCACAGATTTGTCCGCAGGTTCTAACCCAGTTGTAACCGTGACAAATACAGATGGTTGCACATCATCAGGCTCTGTTTGTGATGATGCGGTTGAGTCTTGCCCTTCTTTAACAAGAATTCAACAGAACTCTATCATAGGAGCTGCAGAAGAATCCGAACTTAAAGTAACAGCCTATCCCAATCCTTTCAACGACAAAATCAATTTCGTTGTCAATGCTCCTGTATCAGGCAAAGGAACTTTGGAGGTTTATAATTCGCTCGGGCAGAAGATCAAAACCGTTTACCAGGGAACCATCAATAAGGGAATGCAAAACTTTGAACTGAGATTGCCGGTAAGGCAGCAGGCCAACCTTATTTATGTTTTAAGAGTAGGCGGTAAACAGCTAAGCGGCAAAATTTTGCAATTGAATCAATAGACAAAACAGCATTGGTAAAACAGCATTCAAAGGCGGCCTATCGGCCGCCTTTTTTGTGATTTGTAAAGAAATATTGACTTATGTAAACACAGTTTTCAGCGATGCGAAAATATGTTCAAAAATAAGTTTGCCGGCTACGCTTAATTTTTTATAAATTTAAACTACTTATTTTTCTACCTGCTTAATCTTTCGGTACTCCTTGTAAGCTTGCTATTAACTCCTATTGCTGTGAATGCGTAAAACAATACCGCTATGCCAGAAGCTAATATTTTAATGCAAATGACCATTGAAAAAAGCCGGTTGATAGAAGAAGTGATTGTTAGGTTTCTAGGTCATTCTCCCAGTTGGAAAGAAAGAAAAACTTTTCGCATTATGAACCAACTGCACGAAAGCAGTATTTACCATAAAGGCGAATTAGTGGGCACAGTAAAATATGAGGCCATCGAGGATGTTATTATATAACTATCTTCTCTGCTTTCTTTAAATAACTTTCATCAATCACTGCTCCCAGTCCCGGCGTATCGGGCAGATCAATCATACCTTTAGGCAGGTAATTGATTCCACCAATCACAGGATCTTCTGTAAACATTAGTGGTGTGTCAAAATCACAGTGATGAATATGATCATTGCTGAGCGCCAGGTGTGCAGCAGCTGTCATTCCTAGTCTCGATTCCATAAACCCGCCCACCTGCATGTGCATACTAGCCTGCGCACCTAATTGTGCAATCTTCAAACCTTTATAAAAGCCAGAAGATTTACCCAATTTGATATTGAACATTTGGCAGGCTTTCAATTGTATCAGCCGCTCCGCATCGTGTTCGTCGCCACAACTTTCATCAGCCATAATCGGAATGGAAGAAGCAGCAGTTACCTGGCCTAATTCCATAAAACGATAACGGGCTATAGGCTCTTCGCAATGTTCAATATTATACTCGCTTAATGCTTGCAAAACAGCAATGGCATTGGCAGCAGTGCGCCAGCCCTGGTTGGCATCAATGCGCAAAGGAAGATTATCGCCTATGCCTTCGCGTATTGCTTTTATTCTTGCCACATCTTTTTCCAAACTTTCGCCCAGTTTTACTTTAATGGCAGGGAAACCTTGTTCTTTAAACAAAATGGCATCGGCTTTCATCTTTTCAGAATCACCAATGCTTACTGTCATATCGGTTTCTAAAACTTTGTTTTTTTTGCCGCCCAGAAACTTGTAAACAGGCATTCCGGCATGTTGTGCTGCTATGTCGTGCAGGGCTATATCAAAAGCACTTTTGATGCTGGTGTTGGCGTAAATAGTTTTGTCCATTGCTTCCATGCAGGCAGCAATGTCCAGCGCATTTTTCCCATTTAGCACTTTGGCAAAATATTGTGCTACAATAAAGCAGGTATCAACACTTTCGCCATTGATGGACATGTAGGGACTGCATTCCCCATACCCAGCGCAACCATCTTTGGTACGTATAATCACCACTACATTTTGCACTTCGTTGATGGGGCCAAGTGAAATAACAAAAGGCTGTTTTAAAGGAATGAATAATTTATATATCTCAACCGATTGAATGATGGCGCCAGTCTGCATGATGTTGTTTTAACAAGTTTAAAAAGGGACGTAAAAATAATTGTTTTCAATTGCGTGGTTTAATGTCTATGTAATTGTTGTTCCTCGTTTCATGAAAAGGAAGGAATAAAAATTTCCCCAAAACATTTTGTAACGCAACGTGGTTTATTTCTTTATTTCATATACTGCATAACCCCAGGGTTCTATGCCAAAACCTTTATCAACCGGTTCTTTATTGCCAAGAAATATATTGCTCCATTCTTTTTCCGAAGGCTGTTGTTTCCAGGTAAAGTTTTGTGGAATTTTACTCAAATTCAAAACCACTAAAACCTTGTCACCATTTTTTTCTCTTTCGAAAGCATACATGGCAGCATCGTTAGAGGTAGCCAGTTTTTTAAAAGAAGCGTTGGCTGCTAGCGCCGCATTATTTTTTCTAAGGTTCAACAGCGTTTTATAAAAAGCAGCCCGCTTATATCTGCCAAAGTTGATAGTATCCTTATAAAAAAAGCTTATGCTGTCCAACACAGGCTCTTCCTGTCCGCTGTAGATCAACGGCACGGCCTTATTGATGGTTTGCGTAAGTACGGCAAATGGCGCATGGCTGGCGCCGGGCATGGTGCCGTAGTCGGCTTTGTTCCAGCTATTTTCATCGTGGTTGCTGGTGAAGGCCAGTTGCAATGCTGTTTGCGGATAAGATGTATCTCTGGCATACAACACAGTGTCAATTGACAGGGCCGATCTTTTCCCTGCTGCTACATCAACGGTTGTGTGAAATAAACGCCATGCATAGTTCATATCAAAGCCTACGCCGTATATCCAGGGCTCTTCCACTTCTGCCAGCATCAGCAGGTTTTTCGTTTTTCTTAATTCCGGAATGCAGGCTTTCCAAAAATCTATTTGAAACTTTTCTACGTGGTCGCAACGAAAACCATCAATATCAGTTTGGTTAACCCAAAACTTTAAGGCCGCGGTCATACTATCTTGCATTTCCTTATTAGTAAAATCCAGTTGGCGCACATCGGTCCAATCGAATGGCGACATAGGTTTACCAGTGCTGTCCTTTTGGTAAAAACCGGGATGCGTGGTTAACCATGGATGGTCGGCGCCTGTGTGATTAGGCACCCAGTCGATGATCACTTTAAAGCCCATGCCATGCGCCTTTTTCACAAGCTCTTTCCAATCGTCCATGGTGCCGTATTCAGGATTAACAGCCGTATAATTTGAAACTGCATAATAACTGCCCAATGCTCCTTTCCTGTCTTTTTTTGAAATAGGATTGACAGGCATGAACCAAAGCGTTTGCACACCCATATCTTTCAACCGTTGTAAATTTTGTTCAAAGGCCTTAAAGGTTCCTTGCGGTGTGTATTGGCGCACATTCACTTCGTAAATATTTCCCTGCTCTATCCAATCGGCGTGTTCATGAGTAGTGGCCGCAGAATCAATCGTTGCATTGGAAGACGCTGTTTGCGAACCATTATTGCAGGAAAAAAGAACGAACGAAAATGCGGTTATAAAAAGCAATGCCTTTTTATGCATGACGATGAGTTTTGGCTAAAATTAAATGATTTGAAAATCTGAAGCAGTGTAAATTGTTTTTGTATTGCCGATTTGTTAACTTGTAGAACCATCACTTCCCTATCAAACCGGCACATCCTTCAGAAGCCAATTACAGGTACTTCACGCATTTTAAACCAAACCACAATACAATGAAACAGAAGTTCCTTCTTTTTTTAGCCATTGGTGCTATTGCTGCGTGCAACAGCAGCGACAAAAAAACGGCTTCAGACGAAGCCCAGGTGAAATCGGCCGCCACTGAAGAACCCAAAATGGATTATGCTTACACTATTGAGCATCCTGATTATTGGGAAATTGGCTCAAGAGAAAACACCAAAACGGTATTGCAGTCTTTAAAGGATTTTGAGAACGGCAACGTAGATGCTGCCCTTACTGCTTTTGCCGATTCGGTGGAACTGCGCTTTAACGATATGCAGGGCAAGTTTTCAAAAGACAGCCTGAGAGCCATGTTTACAAAAGACAGGAGTATGCTCAAGGATTTCAAAATCAATATGGATGATTTTGAATCCGTAAAATCAAAAGACGGCAAAGAGGAGTGGGTATCGCTTTGGTACAAACAAAAATGGCAGGATCAAAAAGGCGCATGGGATTCGGCAGTTATAATGGACGACATGAAAATGGTGAACGGAAAAATTACCGTGCTGGATGAAAAAAGCAGGCGTTTTGCAAAGAAAAAATGAGTGAGTTTTAAACTTACAAAGACCAGTGATTGAAGTAGCTGGTCTTTTTTAAAACCCCTCTTCAAAAAAACGTGGCATGCTTTTTTTATTGTCATTTATAACTCTACATATATCCAAATCTATAAGCAAAGCTCCCTTGCTCGAAAGAGACCGGGGCTTTTCTTTTTAATAGATGTTCCAATAAAAAAACGGCCCCAATTTTGAGGCCGCCCGATAATGAAGTTATTTTTTTGCAGCTGCCTGATCTGGTGGTACAGGAGCAGGAACCCTGTTACTGATGGCAGGTAAAGATTTTAAATAGGCATAAACGGCACTCAGATCTTCATCTGTCATTTGACCTACATAGTACCATGGCATTGGTGGTAAAATCGGTCTGCCATTTTCCATTCCCAAATGCTTGCCTGTTCTTAAAGTTTTAATGAATACTTCTTCTGTCCAGGCACCAATGCCGGTTGCCGAATCAGGTGTAAGATTAGCAGCATACGAAATACCCCAAGGTCCAACAAAAGAAGTCACATCCGGACCCATATTTACCCAACCACCGGG
>JBQCHB010000248.1:0-8398 GCA_051955075.1 Flavisolibacter sp. | reverse complement strand
CAAACCAATGATCTGCGATTAGGAACTGATTACAATCCGCCTCAATTAAAAACACATTTTCAATTTCCCGACGATGCATTTAGCTGGGAACGTATTACACTGAAATGTGTTGGCGTAGGAGAGTGCAGAAGGCATGAAGGAGGCACGATGTGCCCGAGCTACATGGTGACAAGAGAAGAAATGCACAGCACTCGTGGCCGCTCGAGATTGTTATACGAAATGCTGCATGGTGATGTTTTGAAGGATGGATGGCGTGATGAAAATGTAAAAGAAGCGTTGGACCTGTGCCTGGCCTGTAAAGGATGTAAAGGCGACTGCCCGGTGAATGTGGATATGGCAACGTATAAATCGGAGTTCCTCTCGCATTATTATGAGGGAAGAATACGGCCACGTACTGCTTATGTTTTTGGCTGGATTTATTGGTGGAGTAGAATAGCATCGAAAGTGCCGGGTCTTGCCAATTTTTTAATGCATGCACCCATTATCAGCAATATCACAAAAGCCATTGCGGGCATTGCGCCGCAGCGCAAAATGCCAAAATATGCAGAGCGAACATTTAAAAATTGGTTTGAAGAAAGACAAAAGGTGAAAGGCAGAAGGCAGAGGGCAGGAATATCGAACAAGGAACAAGGAACTTCGAATGAAGAAATGAAAGACAGAACTAAAGAACCTCAAACTGTGATATTATGGGCCGATACCTTCAACAATTATTTTTTGCCACAAACATTGGTAGCGGCGGTAGAGGTGTTGGAAGCAGCAGGTTTCAATGTAATTGTTCCAAAGCAATCGCTTTGTTGCGGAAGGCCGCTATATGATTTTGGCATGCTGAATACAGCCAAAAAGATGTTGCAGCAAATAATGGATACGCTATATGATGAAATAAGAGACGGTGTTCCCATTGTAGGCCTGGAGCCCAGTTGCGTAGCGGTTTTCAGGGATGAGCTGCATAATTTATTCCCGCACAATGAACAGGCCAGCCGCTTATCTGTACAGGTATTTACGCTGGGCGAATTTCTGCAAAAGAAAGCCCCTGATTTTAAAATTCCTGAACTGCAAAAGAAAGCTATTGTGCATGGGCACTGTCATCATAAATCCATTATGAAGATGGATTGTGAAAAAACGTTGTTGAAAAAAATAGGTTTGGATTTTGAGGTGCTTCCTACATCGTGTTGCGGCATGGCTGGTTATTTTGGTTATGAAAAAGGTGAGCATTATGATGTGTCCATTAAAGCGGGTGAACAATTGCTTTTGCCCAAAGTAAGAGAAGCTGATAAGACGACAGTGATCATTACCGATGGCTTTAGTTGCCGCGAACAAATAGAACAGGAAACCGACAGGAAAGGGTTGCATTTAGCGCAAGTATTGCAAATGGCATTGCGGGAAAAAAATGGTTATAAGACAGATCTTTTACCAGAAAAGAAATACGTGGATGGTATGCAATTGAAAGATCCGCATAAGACAAGAAACAGGTTGTTGTTGCTTGGCGCTATAGGTTTGGGATGGACAGTTTATTCATTGATGAAGAAAAGAAATTGAGTAGAGAAATTTCCCGCGCCGGCGCAGAGAAGCTACGAACGCAGCGTCGTTGCTCTATTGTGTTCGCTGTGTGAAATGCTGAATATAATTACTGAACGTACAAGAGTGCGACGCAACGAACGATAATAGTAGTAATGGAGTTGGGTTCATAAAAAAATACAGACATGAAGTACAAATTATTGAACGGAATTGATAATGCCACTTACGCACTAATTTTTGAAAGCGGCGACGAAGTAATGGAAGTGTTGAAAACATTTGCCAATGAACACAAATTAAAAGCAAGTCGCTTTACGGCTATTGGTGCTTTCAGCAAAGCTGAGTTAGGCTTTTTTGATTTCAGTATAAAAGATTATAAAAAAATTCCTGTAAATGAGCAGGTGGAAGTTTTATCGCTTAGCGGCGATGTGGCTTTGTATGGTGATGAATCAAAACTTCATGTGCACGTGGTGTTGGGCAGATCAGATGGCAGCACGATTGGAGGACATTTAATAAGTGCTATTGTTCACCCTACGCTGGAAATTATACTGGAAGAAACGCCAGGTTATTTGCAAAGACGCATTGATGAGGAAACCGGTTTGCCATTAATTGAAATTGATTAATGCAGATAAAGGTGACTAAAGAGTTGATCAGTTTGCTCATTTCATTTTAAGAAAGTTTTAAGCCCTGCTGATGAGCCGCTATGGCATATCTATTGCCACTTATTCAACAAAAAATTATGAGGATTGCACAGGTTTCTCCGTTGTTTGAAGCAGTGCCGCCAAAGTTATACGGAGGAACAGAGAGAGTAGTGTATTATTTAACTGAAGAGTTGGTGAGAGAAGGTCACGATGTAACCTTATTTGCGTCGGCTGATTCCGTTACTTCTGCCACATTAGTATCCACAGTTGACAAAGCGTTGCGCCTTGATAGTAATTGTGAGGACCAATTAGCGCCGCACATTGCACAGCTATACGATGTAACGAGCAGGGTTGATGAGTTTGATATTATTCATTTTCATACAGGCTATTTGCATTTTCCATTTTCCCAAACCTGTTCAACGCCAAATATTACCACTTTGCATGGCAAATTAAGCGTACGGGAATTGCAATATATCTATCGAAGATTTCACCAGCCTGTTGTTTCTATTTCCAACCAGCAAAGAGAAGCCTTGCCTTACGCCAATTTTATTGGTACCGTATATCATGGCTTACCGGTTAACCTGCATCCTATGGGTAAAGGCAACGGAAACTATCTGGCTTTTTTGGGAAGAATTTCACCGGAAAAAGGAGTTGATAAAGCCATCGAATGGGCAAAGGCAGCAGGCATTACATTAAAGATCGCAGCAAAAGTTGATAAGGCCGACAAACACTATTTTGAAAAGGAAATAAAACACTTGCTTGATGATCCGCAGATTGAATACATCGGTGAAATTAACGAAGCAGAAAAGTCTGATTTTTTGGGTAATGCAATGGCATTATTGTTTCCCATTAATTGGGATGAGCCTTTTGGCATGGTGATGATTGAAGCCATGGCTTGCGGCACGCCAGTAATAGCGCATGGAAGAGGGTCAGTAAAAGAAGTGATTGAACATGGCAAAAATGGATTTATTGTTTCATCAACAGAAGAAGCAGTGAATTACATCAAACAATTATCGCCTTTGCAAAGAAAACTGGTGCGGCAGGTATTTGAAGAAAGATTTACCGCCAACAAAATGGCCAAAGCTTATTTGCAGTTGTATGAGAAACTATGTTCGCAAAGAAAATTAAGGGTAGAGCATAAGGCCATAGACCACGTTGCTGTAACTAAATTGAATCAATTACGCCAGGCGAATGAGAATGGATAAAAATTAATGACATGACATCAACTGAATTAGCATTAGAAAGTAAATATCACATTCCGGCAGATTCGGTCAGTTGGGACGATCGTACGCAGGTGATCAATCATTACGATACGTTTGGCATCTTTGACCGCTGGGGCGATATTCATCCGCATGGAAAAAATGCACAGGGCATTTTCCACCAGGGGACACGTTTTATCAACCGGCTTGAACTCCGCATTAATAATACAAAGCCGTTGCTGTTAAGTTCTTCTATTAAGCAGGAAAATGAAGTGTTGTCGGTTGATATTACCAATGCCGATCTCAATGATTGTAACATAAAAGAAAATACCATTCACATAGGCCGTGAGCAATTTGTCCGCAACGGCATTTATTACGAAGAAACCAATATTGCCAATTACAGTGCTGCCAATTGCGAGTTTGATCTTTCTTTTTCTTTTGGTGCTGATTTCAGAGATATTTTCGAAATAAGAGGTATGCAGCGACATGTAGAAACCAATAAACCACAACTGCATTCATCCGGCAATAAAATTACTTTCAGCTATCTTGGATTAGATGATATTTGGCGGCAGACAGAAATTGTTTTTAAAGAAAGAAATGATTACACTATCAGGGGTAATGCAGTGTGGTTTCATGTAAAGCTTTCGCCCAACCAAAAACAAAAAATTGAATACGCCATTTATTTTAGAAGCGAAGAGCATACCATTAATTTACAAAGCAATGATGGTGTTCCGCACCTGGGCAATATAAAAGAAAGCATACGACAGGATCTTCAAAAAACAAAAGCGCTTTTTGCTTATATCAACACATCGAACGAAGATTTTAATAACTGGCTTACACGTTCACGAGCCGATCTGCAGTCTTTGCTGGCAGAAACGGTTTATGGAAAATATCCTTATGCCGGCGTGCCCTGGTATAATACAGCCTTTGGAAGAGACGGCATTATCACGGCAATGGAAGTCTTGTGGATGGCGCCGCAAATAGGGAGAGATGTTTTGCTTTTTTTAGCAGCTATGCAAAGCCATGAAATGGATGCAGCCAATGATGCAGAGCCTGGAAAAATAGTACATGAAATTCGTTCGGGAGAAATGGCTAATACGGGCGAAGTGCCATTTAAAAGATATTATGGAACCATAGATGCCACGCCACTTTTTTTAATGCTGGCAGGCATGTATTACCAGCAAACTGCTGATATAGAAACCATAAAAAAAATATGGCCGCAAATTAAAGATGCTGTTCACTGGATTGACAATTATGGTGATATCGACGCTGACGGTTTTGTTGAGTACCAGGTGAAATCGGAAAAGGGTTTGACTAACCAGGGATGGAAAGATTCGCATGACTCTATCATGTATGCTAATGGCGAATTATGCAAACCGCCTATTGCATTGTGCGAAGTACAGGGCTATGTGTATGCAGCAAAAAAATGCGCTTCCATTATTGCAAAGGCAATGGATGAAAAAGAATATGCTGATACGCTGGAAGCAGAAGCCTGCTCATTGAAAAAATTGTTCAATGAAAAATTTTGGGACGAAAATTTAGGCGCTTACGTGTTGGCATTGGATGGCGATAAAAAACCTTGCAGCGTCTTGGCTTCTAATGCGGGACATTGTTTGTTTACGGGCATTGCAGAACCAGAAAAAGCCGAACGGATAGCAAAGCAGTTTGTAGGCAAGGAGATGTTTTCGGGCTGGGGTGTACGTACATTGGCAGCTAAAGAAGTAAGGTATAATCCCATGTCTTACCACAATGGTTCTGTATGGCCGCACGATAATGCCATAATTGCATCAGGTATGGCAAAATATGGTTTGCTAAACGAGACAATGAAAATTTTGCAAGGCCTGTTTGATGCTTCGATGTTTATAGAAATGCGGCGTTTGCCCGAGTTGTTTTGCGGCTTTGACCGGAGGCCCAATGAAGGGCCGACTTCTTATCCCGTAGCTTGTTCGCCACAGGCCTGGGCTGTAGGTGCCGTTTTCATGTTACTGCAGGCATGCCTGCAAATAGAGATCAATGCAATTGCCAAATTGATTGTGTTTAATAGGCCGCAGCTTCCTGCTTACATTGAAAAAATTGTTATTAAAAACATCAGGTTAGGAGAGGACTACCTTCACTTTGAATTGTACAAACATGAATACGATGTGGGCTTTCATATTATTCACAAGCCCAATGATTGGGAATTGATTATTAAGAAATAGTTGAAACGTTCACGATTTTACAAGTTTACTGGTTACTCGCAACGCATTTGAAGCAATTGGTGCAATTAACTCGTGAATTGAGAACTCGTAAATTTGTTTTATTGTTTTACAAATCCTTCAACGAGATGCTGCCATTGAATTTTTGAAAAGCTGGAGAGAGCACTAATACCAATTGCCGTATGGCGAATTTGATCGGTGATGGATTCAGCTTCGTCATTCGGCTTTGTGTTTCTATCATAGATGCCGGCAATAATGGTGTTGTTCTCTCTCGTTACAATAAAAGTACTTGTTGACTCATTGGAATAAAAATGAGCAACATTTGCATCTTTATTTAACGGGTTAGCGGTGGGCCTTACCCGTAAGCCGATGCTCTCCACATCCGGTTTATTAATTTCTTTCAGTTCTTCTACATGCGCCCAGTCATATCCATCGCCTGTTTTGCTGCCGGGGCCTGGTATGTCAATTTTAAAATAATCACCTGCTTCAACATCTCTTTTAACTTCTTTTCCATTCAGGTCTGTTAATTGAAAATGCGCACTGATTATTCCGGCAACATGATGCCAGTTGTTCACATCAAGCAAACGCCTTTTTACAATTGCATATAACGTTTTGGCTTCTTCCAAATCTTTTGTTTCAGCAATTGCTTCTGCATTAATTTGTTTGCCAGATGTATTAACAGGTATTAAGCCCGTATAATTTTTCTCTCTCATAAAGAAAATACCTATAAAGTTCATGCCATATTAAGCACCGCTTTTAGAGAAATAATGTATGCGTCCCTGGAGTTTGTAGTGATGTTTTAACGCTTTTAGCCTCTAATATGACATTTACTGAAATTTTTTCTTGCTTTGAAATGCAGATTAGTTAAGTGTTTCATAATTCCTTTTCATTTTTTTCTGTTCACGTTGTATCAAATGTTATTTTGCAAAAAAAATCTTTGCATGAAGAATGGTTTACTCATATTGAACGTGGTATTGCTGATTTTAGTGGGTGTGCTTTTTTACTGGCATTTTTCTTCAAGAGATAAACCGGCTGCAGCTTCAAAAGTGCAAACGGCATCAGCCGCTACTGATAATGGTTTTCGCATTGCTTATTTTGAGTTGGATACTATCACCAATTCATTTGCCATGGTAAAGGATATTGAAAAAGAGTTGAACAGGGAAGAAGAAAAAATGAATGCAGAGATGAACCAGTGGCAAAAAAGATATACCGACAAGTTATCACAATATCAAAGCCAGGCGCAGCAAATGAACCAGGTGCAATCTGAAAATGCGAACCGTGATATGCTGCAACTGCAGGAAACCATCAGGAACAAAAAGCAGGAATTGGATCAGCGTTACCAGGATTTGTACATGCGTAAAAAACGGGAAGTAAACAGCAAAATAGAAGAGTTTCTGAAAGAGTATAATAAAACAAAAGGTTACGCTTATATTTTTTCAAACGAAGCTGGTTTTATGTATTACCGCGACACGGTTTATAACATCACCAATGACCTTTTGAAAGGATTAAACGAAGCCTATTCTAAGAAGAAATAAGTTAACGTTTCAAAGATATTTTTCGGAAGAGCAGTAATGACTGCTCTTTTTTTGTCATCGATTTGCTGATTGGAAAACGGATTTCACTTATAAAAACACTGTTGTTGTGATGCATAATTAAGGCAATGCATTATGGTTTATAAATGGGTTACGCTTCTGCTGGAAAAGCAATTAGTGAAATCTGCGTTTCAAATATCTCTGTAATCGCGATAATAGTTATCTTGGAAAAAATTGCTGTTAATGGACGAACAAGTTTTAACTGCTTCAAAAGCGATACAGGAAGATAAAGCTTTTAAAAGATCATTAAGTTTATTAGATGCCACCATGATTGTAGCTGGCTCAATGATTGGTTCCGGTATTTTTATTGTTAGCGCCGATATCACAAGAAACGTGGGTAGTGCCGGGTGGCTGATTGCTGTATGGCTGCTCACAGGTTTTATGACCATTACGGCGGCGTTAAGTTATGGCGAACTGAGTGGCATGTTTCCCAAGGCTGGGGGGCAGTATGTGTATTTAAAAGAGGCGTACAATCCGCTGATCGGGTTTTTATATGGCTGGAGCTTTTTTGCTGTTATTCAAACTGCAACCATTGCAGCGGTGGGTGTGGCATTTGCGAAATTTACGGCATACCTCATTCCTCAATTCAGCGAAAATCTTGTCGCTATTGATCTTGGCTTTCGCCAAATATCACCCGCACAGTTGTTGTCAATTGTGGTGATCGTGATATTAACTTACATTAATACCAGGGGGGTAAAAAATGGTAAGCTTATTCAAACAACATTTACGCTTACCAAATTATTAAGCTTGTTCGGGTTAATTGTGTTTGGTTTATTAATGGCCAAAGGAGATGTGTGGACCGCTAACTGGTCTAATGCATGGGACCTGCATAAATTAAATGTTGATGGCAGTATTGCTTCTTACACTACTGCTGCAGCTTTAGGTGCTGTGGCTGCAGCAATGGTCGGCTCTATCTTCAGTAGCGATGCATGGAACAACGTAACTTTTATTGCAGGTGAAATTAAAAATCCTTCACGCAACATTGGCTTGAGTTTGTTCCTGGGTACATTGATCGTTACAATTATTTATGTTACAGCCAATGTGATGTACACGGCTGTATTGCCGCTGCATGAAATTGCGGCTGCAGACAAAGACAGGGTAGCTGTGGCGGCCTCGCATGCTATTTTCGGAAACGTGGGAACCATTGTCATTGCCTTGATGATCATGATCTCAACTTTTGGCTGCAACAATGGATTGATACTGGCGGGTGCAAGAGTATACTACACAATGGCAAACGATGGTTTGTTTTTTAAGCAGGC
>JBQCHB010000247.1:0-12889 GCA_051955075.1 Flavisolibacter sp. | reverse complement strand
TTTCGAATATCATTTTTATCATAGCTTCTCAGGCTTGTAAATTCTGTTTTGCGCCATAGCTCCCGCCACTTTTCTTCCTGCTGTTGATTATTAGGATTGCGTTGGTAAAAATAACCGCCTACACCACGCAAAAACATGCCTGTTTGCAAATACACCGTTGCCATTTCTTCCTGCAATCTTTCTTCATTGGCCAATTTTATAAAATACGAATTGTTTGACCGCACCAATGCTCTTTCCAATGTAATGTTTCCCGCTTCGTCGGGTTCAGCGCTTTTAATACGGATCAAATCCTGCGGCTTTATTAAAATTGTTTTTCGCGTAGCAGCCATTCCTAATTTATTGAAAGCAGCTAACGACGTGGCAATTTTTGCAGTAGAACCGGGTTGCGTGGCATAAGTAAAACCAAGATCGGTATTGGCGGTCCATGATTGTAATTTATTTTGTTCTGCAAGCGGCATAGTCAGTTGTTCCCAATTGTTCACCGGTGGCAACGGATACATAGCAGATGACAATACATCGCCGGTTGAATCTTCCATGATGACCGCCGAAATCCGGTTGTCCTGCAAGGAATCATCTTTTGCCAAAGATTGTTGAATGCTTGTCTGCAAAGCAGCATCCATACTCAACTGCACATCACGATTTCTTTGCTTAAAAGCTTCTACTGCTTCGCTGTTAATGCCTGCCAAAAGCAGAGGCGCCAATGCACTGTAATCTTTTTCGGCTACCGTCATTTCTGTTGCGGTTTGTGGAAGAAAACGATTTTCCCGAAAACGGCTTGCCGTAACCGTGTAAGCTTTTACCGGCGTTTCAAAACCACGCAGTTCTGCGTCTAATTCATACTCGGCAAAGTAGCCATTAGTACCACCATTGAATACATTGGTATTGGCATCGCCTGTCCAAAAAAACATTTGTTCTTCAAAAGGATAATACCGGTCCAGCCGCTTGTGTGTAATGGATTGCAATTCCTTTACATCAAGCCCGGCAGCTAATAGCGAATCTTTTTGCTGCAAGATCATTTCAGGCTTACTTGTTGCCAGCAATTTTCCTTTCCTGTCAAACAACGAACCAGCCTGCAATTTGTTCATTAAAATAGCGATACGAGGATTGTAACTGAACATACGGGCACCGCTTCTGTCAGCCACCAATGCAGGTTTCACCACCCATCGATTATTATTAAAAAGATAACGGGAAACATTTATAGTCAATAAAATCAAACCAATACAAGCGGCCGCTAATGCAGGCAACAAATTTTTGTCCTGTTGCTTGGAAATATAATTCATTTGTACTGCGCTGCCGCGTACCAGAGAAGCAGATAATAAAAATCCGGCAGCCAGCAAGTTTACGATGAGCGAAGTACCACCATAACTCACAAATGGCAGCGACACACCCGATAAAGGTAAAGCACCAATAGAGCCGCCAGCAATCAATAAGAATTGAACAAAGGTTCCAAGGCCAATACCTGCACATAAATAAAATAAAAACGGACGCCCTGTTTGCCGCCCAATAAGAATAGAACGATGCAAATACAATAGAAATATAATAAAAACAGAAACGATGCCTGCCCATCCAAATTCTTCACCAATAGAAGGCAAGATCATATCTGTATGCGCTTCGGGAATGGTTTTAGCAAAACCCTCTCCTACACCCTGGCCTTGTACACCACCGCTTGACATGGCCCAGATGCCATTGGCAATCTGGTCGCCGCCAAATACTTCGTTATCCCATTTATTCAACCAAATGGCTTTACGATCTGATAAGCGCTGCACCGGTCCGGGAAAAACCTTTTGCAAAACAGGTATTTGGTCAATCAACATAAATCCTGAAATAACTACCAAAGCCATAATGGCCGATTCGCTGATCTGCTTTCGAACAAATAACATTGTTATTGCTAAAACAAATACCGTAACCGCAGTAGCGATCCAAATATTTTTCAGTATCCAGTTAGCCAACACGAATAATACTACTGCACCAACCATATACGCGAAATCACCGCGTGAAAATGAAAATAAAATGATGAAGGTGAAACAAACCACAATGGCGGGGCCCAGGTCGCCCAGCATTAAAAAAAGAAGTATGGAAGCAACAATGGCAGCTAATGCCAGCCAAAAGAATGACCAGCGTTTTTTCATAGTGGCATATTCTGAGATAAATCTTTCGTTAGCTGCAAAAAAACCAGCGAGAAAAATGATGATAAGAAACTTCACTACCTCGCTTGGCTGAAACCCAAACAGGTTCACTTTCACGCCGCTGCCTTCAGGGCCAGAGCCCAACAAAATAGTAAGCACCAATAAAAGGGCTGCCAGTGCAATCCATTGAATACCTTTGGCGCCCTGGTTATTTTTGAAAGCAAACATCCTGTACAAACCTGAATCGGTGGTAAAGCGCCGCAAATCAAAAAGCAACAGTATAAAAAGCCCGATGAATCCGGCAACGAAATACCACAATGTACTCCTTGCCAAAAAACGGTCACGCAATGGGTCCTGCAAGCTTAGTAATGTGATCAGGGATAAACCTGTCAACAACATAATAACAGGGAGTATAAATTGATCTGTTTGTTGAAACCGAACGCTTAGTACAATGTGCAACAGCGCAAAGCTTAAAAAGAATGCAATTACAATGATCCAATACCATTGTGTTGCCTGCTGCGGTGTTCGTACAATTAAAGATTTTTCTTTTTTAAGATTGTTGAAATCCCGGGTAGAAAGTAACTTAATGGTATGCGGTGATTGCACAAATGATAATGAAACATCTTTGTTCAACTCCTGCACGCCTTTGGAAGAACCGAATTGAAAACCAGGTTGCAAAGGCAACACCTCAAAGGCCTTGTTATCGGGCAAACCTTTAAAAGAAAATTTTCCCTCTGCACCAGTTCTTGCATAAGCTGTCAGTGAAATCAATTGCCGGTGATTGATAGAATCGAATACGTAAGTTTTTTGAATAGCAGCCGTTTTTCCAATTTGCTGACGACTTACTTCTCTTACCTCTTCGCTATATACACTGTCCTGCGGAATGATCATACGCAAACGCACCAGTACGCCCTGAACAATATTGCCACTCCTGTTTTTTATTTTTCCTTCTATAGCATGGTTTCCTAAGCCAATGTTATTGCCTGCAGGCAACGAAGGCGGCGCTTTTTTTTCCTGCTCAAACCGAAGCGAATCATCGCCGGAAAAGCCAAGCATCATTCTTGAAGCTTGCACTCTTTTTTTAAATGATTCCCCACCATTTGTATAAGCCTGCTCCGCATCAATATTGTATTTTGATTTATTGAGCTCGCCAATATTATCAATTACATCTCCATAGTTCAATCGTTGGGATACGACAGAACTTATCAACTGAATATCTTTTGGATCTTCAAAATAAAAACCCCTCTCCAATAAAGTTTTGATACGCTGGCCCGGATTATCATTGTTCAAATTCACCATGCTCCCATCGGCCAGGCGTTGCGGCACTTCGTCAAAATCTTTTGCCAGCACTGCAAACAGTGTGTTGAAAAGCAGCATTAACACAACTGTTATGCACAACAGCCAAATGCGTTCTTTGATCCTTGATTTATTTTGCTGCCAGTCGTTTTGCATTCTTTGTGAAGAGGTTTATTTTATTCCGGTTTTTGGGTTCTTATTTTTCTACAAATTTTCCGTTCACATATAAGCTGTCAGGAAAACCATAAGCCACCGCAAAGGGACAGTTTTTAAACTGCACATTTTTTAATTGCAAAGCATTTTGATTAGCCGCCACGATACCAATGCTAAAGTTTTGAAGTATGAGACTATCCAATACAATGTGCTTACAGTTGGGTGCGATCATAATGGCTACATCAGTAGCAGCGCTGCTATCTTTCAGCAAAGTGGTATTGCTTCCTTTCAGATACAGAGAATCCCTGCGAACCCAGATGGTGTCTGTTAAAGAAATGGTGCCGGACCAGTTAGGATTGTTCAATAAAATGGTATCGCTTTGCGAAGCGTTGATAAAAGTTTGAAGTCTTATTTCCTGTACATTCTTTTCCATTTTCACCAAATCATCCTGTATGCTTTTTGAATTGTGCTGCTTCCACCACAGCCAAATAAAACCGCCTAAAAACAAAAGACACAAAACAGAAAGGATAGCAATAATACCTGCGTTTTTTCCTTTAAGCTTTGTTGTCTGCGTGACATTTTCAACAGACATTTGTTTTTGCACCTGCCTGCTATTTTCAACAGTTTCCTTTTTTATGAGCACAGGCTTTTTTACTTCCTGTTTTACGGGCCGCTTATAGTTTTGCACCAGCACCACCGTAATATTATCTTTTCCTCCCGCATCGTTAGCCAATGCAATTAATTCGCTGGCTTTTTGTGCTAATGAAACTTTCTTTTCGAGAACAGCGGTAATCTTTTTGGAATCAACCATATCGGTCAAACCATCGCTGCATAACAAAATAATATCACCAGACAGGAAAGGTGATTCGCCGTTTTCAATAAAATCCTTTTGCAAAACAGACTGCATATCAAAACCCAAAGCATTGTTGATCTCATTGCGCTTGGGGTGCTTCATGGCTTCGTCTTCCGACAACCTGCCGCTATCTTCTAAAAAGCCAACAAAAGATTGGTCTTTTGATATTTTGATCAATGAGTGATCTCTGTACAAATACAATCTTGTGTCGCCAACATGCGCATAATAAAATTTGTTGTTCTTAATATCTGCAACAGCAAGCGTAGCCACGCAGGCCATGCTGGCATTTTTGCCCGATTCTAATTTCTCCTTGTAAATTTTTTCATTAGCAGCAATTAAAGCTTCGCGGCAACTCTCCGAAAGATCACGAAATGAAGATCTGAACGCCTGCAGAATTGTTTCCTTTGCAATGGATGCAGCTACTTCCCCTCCTTCATAACCACCTACGCCATCAATTACACAGGCCAAAACAAATTGTTTATTGAAAATAGTTTGTGCAATGAAAGCGTCTTCGTTATTATCACGTTGCCTGCCTGTATCTGTAAGTCCAAAAAAGTTTTCAGCCATTATGCCTGTGTGATTTTTTAATGTCTGCAAAATGCATAACAAGTATTCCAATGCAAATAACCAAAAGCACTAACGACAAATAAGGAGACAGCATCTCATCAAGATTTAAAAATGTTAATGCCTACAATGCCGTTCAATACAATTTTTGAATTGATGGGAAGTTCGGTCCATGCTGGATTGCTCCAGCCACTCAATGGAATTTGTTTTTCATTGACAATGGTTTTTTCGCCAAAAGATGCCACGTATAGTTTGCCATCGGCTTTGCTGAAACGAATGCGCAGGTGCGGTGAGCTTACCCAATCTGACGGAATGCGAAAAACGCTGGAGCTTTGTTGGGTTTCTTCTCTACCGGAAACAGTGATCTCTTCATCCTTCATTAAATATTCCAGCTTGCGCCCTGCAAATTCTTTTTCAGGAACAATAGCTTCAAAGCGGGCAAACATCGCCGGAGCGTTTGCTTTTGCCTCATCATACACCAAATCTTCCTGGTAAGGCACTTCATAATACCCTTCGCTATAAAAAGTAAAACCTTTTAAAATGTCGGCACTAATGTCTGATGTTTCTGCAATACCTGTTTGCCGGGGAATAAAAGTGATGCGCAGATTTTCTTGCTTTTGCGCAGCGCCGGGTAACAGTTTTCCAATAAAACTTTTATCACCCCTTGCATAATCGGGATGCGATACGAAACGGAAAACCCATTTGGAACTGGAAGGTTCTACCGTTCTGCCCTTGCTGCGATATTCTTTAAGTGTTTCGTAAAATTTTTTTACAGATTCCTGGACAATCAATCCAAAGATCCCCTTCTTATTTTCCATGAAATCTCTGTAATCATCCGGATTAAAACCAATGATATACTCATGATAAAATACTACACGGTTGGCAAAGGACAGCTGGCCAATAGACTCACGAAATTTTTCTACAATATATTTATAAACGTCATTAGGCGTAATGGTTTGTATGGCTGCAGCCGTTTCTTCATTCTTCTTTAGAAACCATTCGTGCATGCCTATTTTTTGCCAGAAAGAAGGTTTTGATTTCATGAACATTGTTGTTAGCGTAAATTTAGGTTAATTGAAAATTAAAGCCACAATGCACTTTAACTGTAGAAATTAAAATCTATTGTGCAGCATCTGCTCTCTGGTTCAATTTTAAGCAAACATTAAACCAATAGATATTATTTGTTTTTAAGGCAGCTCACTTTGAAACGCGTTTTTAATAAAAACATCCAGTAAACCGATCACTCTCCCGGGTGGTAGGTTTTTTTCGCATGTTTCATCACATCGTCCTTATAAAAATTAATTTCTTTAAATTTTCCTTCAACAACCTTTTCTCCCTGATCTGTAAATTGTGTTGAAGACGGGTCGAACGACTCACCGCCGGTAATAATTGTTCTTGCTTTTATTTTTTTTCCAAATTCAACAGCTGCAATAAAACTATTTCCTGAAACGCCATAACGTTTATCGGTGTTGGCAAAACGCCTGCCATTAAAAGCAGGTAAGGAACCCCAGGTAGAAGAAGCCAGCCCAACCGGCAGGCTCCAGTCTTTATCATTAAACTCGTTGTTGGTGCTTTCTTTATTTCTTTGAAAGCGGTTTACGTCGCCCCACGCCATGTGCCAGCTGCCAACCCTGTTTTGCAGGTCGTCAATAGTTTGTTGCAACATCTCCAGTTTATCTTTCGCAGAAACATTTGCGGCCAGCCAGTTAAATGTAGCAATAGCGTTGGTAGCTTCCCTGTCCGTTTTTGGACGCGGCGCTTTTGTTGTCAACCGTGTGGCCCACTCTATAGCCAATGTAGTAGCAATAGAACTTGCACCTGAATTTTTATCCCATCTTTTCAAAATAGCAATTGGATGTTGCAAGCTTTTTATAAATGGATCATTTGCGTTCAACTCATCATATCCTTTAAACAAAGGAGGCAACAAAATATCAAAAGCAGAGAGGTAATGATTGTAGCCGATCTCAATAATTTTATCCAGTGTAATATTGTTGGCGGCGCTTAATAATCTGGCAGCATTCACAGCCCTTGCATTTTGTCCGTCAGGCGCCATGTATTCGGGATAAGCTTCTTTTTTAGGGCTGCTATTACCCGATGAAGTAAATGGTGTAGAGTTGCAATTTTGTATCCAACCGCTTGCAGGATTGTACAAATGAACGATCTCATCTAATTTATGTACACCTTTCCATTCTGTGGCCGAAGTACTTCCATCCACGGGTAGGCTCCAGTCAAATTTTGTATCACGTACCGGAACGAAATTGCCGTGCCAGTAGGCAATGTTTCTTTGATCGTCGGCATACACGGTATTGTTGGAATTATTGGAACGCAGTTCCATCACTTTTTTAAATTCTGCAAAAGTTTTTGCTTTGGTACGCAACCATGATTGTTCCAGGGCTTCCAGCGAACGGTTGCGCTCTTTCAAACTTAACCATGCACCACCGCGGCTACCCATTACAGGACCATGTTCTGTATAGTACGCAGTCATCGGAACTTCTTCAATAGCATCGCCCTTTTTGTAACGAACAACTAATTGTTTGGTCTGTACTTTTTTTAATTGTCCGTCGTATTCGTAATAAAGCGCATCGGCCTTTTTTACGATTTTTTCCTGGTACACATCAGCCACATCGGCATAGCTTGAAGTGTGCATCCAGCCGCAGTGTTCATTAAATCCCTGGTAAATAAAAAAATTGCCCCAGGTAGCCGCACCATAAACATTCAACCCTTCATCACTTACCATTTGCGCCTCGGTGCGATAATAAAATGTAACATGTGGATTGATATAGAGAATAGAATTTTTAGACGCCGTTTTAGAAGGCGCAATAGCAAAACCATTGGAACCTGAAAGCTTTTGCTGTGTTAGATCAAACGGCTTTTCTATAAGCGAGGTTGACGATTGGCCTGAAGCGTATAAATTTCTTGTATCTCTTTCGGTAATGCCGCCCATTTGCGTAGCCGAGATGCTTCCATCAGTGTACATCAGTGGAAACCAGGGTTCAAACTTTTTAAGAACTGCAGGTTTGGTTTCAGGATGTTTGTATAAATAATAATTAACGCCATCGGCGAAAGCATATAAAAGCCTTTTCAACCACACGGGACTTTTATCAAAGTCATTTTTTGCCGCTGTGCTATCGTAGATCAATTTCATCTGCAGATCGACATACAATTGCTTTTCTCCATCCACTTCTGCCAGCCTTCCAAAAACTTCAAGGTAATTTCTTTCCACTCTTGAAAAATTTTGTTCGCACTGCGTGTACATCAATCCAAATACAGCATCGGCATCGGTTTTACCATAAATATGTGGTACGCCCCAATTGTCGGTAATAATGGTTACCCGCTGCGCCTGTGTTTTATAGCGATCAATTTCCTGCTGGCTGAATTGCTGACTAAAAGAAAATAGCGGGATAAAAAGAAAGCAGAGCAATGTTTTCATAATTGCAATTTAAGCTAATGAAAGCTTGGAAGATAATGAATGAAAAACGTTTTTATTAAACAAATGGTTTAATTACACCAGCGACAAATGAATCATACTGGCAAACAATAGTAACTCGGTTATTCTTTGTACCAGTCCCCGAACGGGATTTTCAGGAAAAGAAATAATGATAATACCAATCATAACAAGAACCGCTATTGCTTTATACGTTCCGAAAAAAAAGTGTATGTTTTTTTCTGCAGCCTGCCACAAAAAGAATAATCCTCCGGCATATTGAATAACGCCTGCCATATTATGCACCACCTGTTTGCTACTGCCTATTATGGGAGAGCCTGCATCGCAGGGAAAAAATGCTGTAACAACATAGCCTGTTCCCATGCAAAAAGACAAACCCTTCAAAATTTCATTTTGCGTTGCAAAACCAATGATAAATAACAAAATACCAACCGGCAAAAACAAAGCATAACTAACAAACTTTTCATCAGCTGAGCCTGTCTCAGCCAATTCGCTAATCGTATCTTTTACATGATTGTAGTGTTTTTTCCTGGAGCCAAAATACATAATGCCAATAGCTAAGTAAACAAAACTGAAAATGGAAACAGCTGCTGTCATTTGCTTTATTAATCGTTAGCCATTGCTATGCAAAACCTACCCTGTAATTTAATTATTTCTTTTCCAAAACGCATCGATCAATCATTGTAAAAATAAAGCCACGCAAATTTGCATGGCTTGTGTTCGGTATGTTTCTTTTGTCTTAGGCGCTCCGTTTTCCGCCGCCTGAAGACCGGCCGCTGCCACGGGCAGACCTCGTTTCGGTTCTTGTATTATCGGCAACATTAGGCTTAGGCGTAACCCTATTGCGGCCAGGCGAAACATTATTTCTTGAAGTTTCACCACCTCGTGGAGCAGCGCTTTCCCTGTTTGTATTTCTTTTAGTAGTTGCCGATGTTCGTTTGGCCGCGGCCAGTTGCATTTCGGGCTCTTCGTTTTTAACTCGTTGTGGTGCCGCTGTATGATTTCTATTTTTCAGACCAACTTTTTTACCAATTTTATTTTCTGCTTCCCTGTTAACACGTGTAACGGCCAACTGTGTCAAAAGATCGTCGGCATCGTATTCCTCGTTCAGTGTTTGTTCAAGCAGCTGCGTTACCTGTTGCAAATTCAGTTCACGGGCAAAGGTGCGCACGGTGCCATAGCCACAAATTTCATAGTGCTCTATTTTTTGAGCACAGGCAATGATAACCGCATCCAGCACATCGGGGTGCATATCTTCTCTCATTAACTTATTGCCTTCTTCAATTAAGCCCTGCATACCACGGCACACCTGGCGACTTCTAAATAACCGGGATAACAAGCCTTTCTTTTCATTTTGATTTTCCTGGCTGTCGTTCAATATGCTTTGCACCTTTTCCAGGCGTGAACGGTGTTCATGCGTTATATTCAAATGATCCTGCAATGACTTTTTCAAGTCGGCATTTTTAGCCTTTTCAATCATCATTGGCAGGGCTGCAATAATCTGTTCTTCGGCCGAATACAAATCCTGTATTTCGTGCCGCAGCAGGTCTTTGAGGTCGTTCATTTTTTCCATAAAATGCTTTAATATAAAAACAACTATAAATTTTATGCCGTAGTTATTGCGTTTGATGCAATTGTTACAAAAGAAGTGAGCAAGATCAGTTGCACTATGCAAATGAAGCCCGAACTTTACCGCAAACGAACATTGATGCTTACCGTAAAAAATGTATTAGAAAGCAAGGACAAGCCTTTTAACACCGTTGCGTTAGATACTTTGGTTATTGATGCGCTGAATTTGTTGAACTCCGTAAACCTTAGTTACCTGGTGGTGATGGATGGCGATGAATACAAAGGTGTTTTTAGCGAACGTGATTACAGCCGGAACGTAATCTTAAAAGGCAGGGCAAGTAATTCTACAAAAGTGAAAGAAGTAATGACATCAGATCTGCCTGTTGTAAATTTTAATGATACCGTTGAACAGTGCATGTACTTAATGAACAGCCATAAGACAAGGTATTTGCTGGCTTATGACGAGAACAAGAACTTCGCCGGGATCATTACGATTCATGATCTTTTGCGCCAAGTAATCAACAACCGTGAACTGGTTTTTGATTCTTCTGTTGCCAGGCAATTGATTGACAACGACGAAAGCGGCAGAATTTATTAAGCGCAAGCTATGGAGCCGCAAGCCGCGTGACTTAGTATAGCGTCTTCACTTTATGGCCTCGCAACTTGCGGCTAAGAATTAAACTATTTCTAACTCTTTAGCATTTAGCATAAATAACCAATGCACAAATGGGCTTTCATCAACAATGATTTTATTGCAGAAGAAAGAGCCTGCATTCATTTTAGTGATCTCTCCCTACAGAGAGGTTATGGTGTTTTTGATTTTTTAAGATTAAACGGAAACACGCCTGTTTTTTTAGACGATCACTTAGAACGTTTTTTCCATTCAGCACAGCAAATGCATTTGGCCGTTGGCAAAACAGAAGCAGAATTAAAAAGCATCCTTGCTGAATTAATTCTAAAAAACAACCTGCCGGGTTCAGGCATTCGCATAACGCTTACCGGCGGCTTTTCGGCTGATGGCTACCAAATAGCCGAACCCAATCTTATCATTTCGCAACAGAAATTCCAGGCTTTAGCCAAAACACAGTTTGAACACGGCATCAGCCTCATTACTTACAAACATCAGCGCCAGTTGCCTTCTGTAAAAACCATTGATTACCTTATGCCTATCTGGCTTCAACCTTATATAAAAAAACATGATGCCGACGACGTTTTGTATTTCAATAATAACATGGTTACAGAATGCCCGAGGTCTAACTTTTTTTTAGTTACCAATGAGGACAAGATCATTACGCCAAAAGACAATATTTTACAGGGCATTACCCGCAAAAAATTATTGGAAATAGCTGCAAAAGATTTCGAAGTAGCAGAAGAAAATATCACCCTTAGAGAGTTATCAACAGAAAAGGAAGCCTTCATCACCAGCACCACCAAAACCATTTTGCCGATAACTTCCATCAATGGAAATAAGGTAGGCAATGGAACCGCAGGCCTGGTAACAAAAAAACTGTTGCAGTTGTGGCAGGCGGCTTTACCATAACATGATGGTGACTTATTGACCGAACAACTGTCTTTCACCGCAAATAAATATTATTATTTTTTATTACTGAATATATTTAAGTTTGTAAATTGCCTTGCAATCCTATCTGAGTAACCTGCACGTCCACCTATTGAAGCTGCACTTTTCATCTTTATTTAAATCAAAACATACGTATGCAACGACTAAAAATTTTTACTTGTTGTGCAGTTAGCATTTGCCTGTTATCCACTGCCAACGGACAGGGTTTTTTAAAAAAGATCAAGCAAAAGGCAGAACAAGTGGCTGACAAAGCAATTGATAAAAAAGTAGACAACGCTACTGGTGTGCAAGACAATAGTTCAGACAACGATGCCGGTAATGCTTCTTCGCCAGCTAATGGAAAAAACAAGCCGGTAAATAAAGGCGGGCAGGGGCTTATATCTACTCCGCCCAATGTGAATGAAAATTTAGGCAATGCCGATGCTTCTTTTAAGGCCGGCAAATACAATGATGCCCGCTATGCCGTGCAGCAAGCCATGCTGGGTGTGGAAATGGAAATTGGGAAAAAAATATTGGGCGAACTGCCAGCTTCTGTTAACGGTTTACAAAAAGACACTTCGTCCGACAAAGTAACAAGTACAGGCTGGGGATGGGCCGGGCTTACCATTCAAAGAGAATACAATAAGGATGATAAGCAGTTAAGCTTTACGCTTGCCAACAATGCGGCATGGATGCAGGCCATTAATATGTATTTCACCAACACCGGTTACATGCAAACATCGGGTGGCGAACAGAAATGGAAGCAGGTAAAAGTGCAGGATCAAAAAGCAATTATAGAATACGATGAAAGTTCCGGTTACAAGCTAAGTGTGCCTTTGGGCCAAACTTCTTTGTTGGTTTATGGAGGTATCAATTTTGCCAACGAACAGGACTTCATGAGTGCTGTTAACCAAATCAACATTGAAGGCATAAAAAAACAACTCGGCGAGAAATAATTTTTTTATCACAACTACAATCAACATGAAAAAAATACTTTTTATTATAGCAATTTTCACCGCTTGCAGCCAGTTGTACGCACAGGAATTTGCAAAGCAACTAACCGAAGCTAAAACTGCCTACGCTGGGGGTAAATTAGATGATGCCCGTTTTGCGATGCAGCAAATGCTCCAGGAAATTGATATGATCACCGGGAAAGAGGTTTTGAAAATGCTGCCGCAAAAGATGGGAGACAAAGCTGTTAATACAAAAGAAGACAACGTTAGCGGTTCGTCCGGTTTTTTTGGCGTTGTCATTCACCGCGAATATGGTACCGTAGATTCAACAAATGTGGAGGTAGAAATCGTTAGCAATTCGCCCATGATTGG
>JBQCHB010000246.1:0-5938 GCA_051955075.1 Flavisolibacter sp. | reverse complement strand
TTGACCGGGCGGTTTGGGATCATAGCAATCTGTTCGTCGCTAAACAGATCATTGATACAAACAACACGGGAACCAAATTTTATCATGGGCGCAAAGCTATTTAAATTTATAGTTAAGCCATACTATAGCTTCGTTAACACTGATGCTCTTGCTGGCATCTTCACCAACAAGAGCACTGTTATAAACTAAGGCAAGCGTTAACTGCCTTTATAAAATGCGCAGAGGTCTTAGGTAAGTGATCTTCTTTTTTTTCACCCATGCCAGGCCTTGCTAAGATCAATGGCGAGGCAAACAAACGCCTGGTGAATATACAATGGTTAAAAAGTAAAAGATCCCCTGCATCAACAGGGGATCTTTTACAAACAGTTAAGCGTATTACTTGCTTATTGTACCAGGAAACTTACATCTGTAAAGCTTCCATTGGTAATGGTTTTGGTTCCTGTGGCGTCTCCACCCGAAGGCAGGGCAGTAAAGGAAAAGCTGCCAGAGATCTTTTTTGCAGAAGCATCATACTTGCTAATGGTTATCGTGGCCGCACCACCGCCAAATGTGGAAAGCCATACGTTTCCGTTATTGCCGGTGTAAAAGCCGGAGGTGGCATCGCCGGAAGCACTGCTAAATGTACCCACTTCGGCAGGACCGGAAATGGTTACCGTGTTTCCCTGGGCGTCTCCCGCCGTAACCAGCACATTGCCGTCATGAGAAATAGCCGCTACTTCCTTGGATTGAAAACTAACGCCGTCCACTTTAGCCGTAAGCTGGTTATTTTGCGAGGTGGTTGGGTTTTCAATGGCGTCGTCTTTTTTGCAGGCAGTAAAAGTTACCACTAAGGCCATCAGGGCACAAGAGATTAATTTCAGTTTCATTTTATTGTTACGTTTTATTGATTGACTAATGTTTACCATTGGTGCAGGCCAGGTTCATTCCAGCGATGGTTGATTTTACAAAAGCTTGAAGAAGAAACTATCTGCTCCATTTCACTTTTAGAAAAGCCCCGTGCTTACGGGCACTGCTGTAAATGTTTTGATCCGGGTGTGAAACTAGCAAAGGCAATAGCGATGAAAACGGCCAACCGGATAGAATGCAGAAAGAGTGTGTTGAATTGTAGCAGAACAATTATGTTTTGTATGGGCACTCCAGGAGAAGATGCATTTTCATTAGGCGAAATGGATGCGGCTTTACCGGCAAACGAATCACAGTCCAAAGTTTTGGTTGACAAGATCAAAACAACCCTACTCCATTATCTTAGATTTTAGCAGCGGTTTTTAGCAACCGGTTTACATACTCAACACCTCCGCTTCCCTATCGGTTTTCTTTACCGGCACATCTTCTTTTGTATTGGTACTAAGCACCCTGCTGTATTGTTCTTTCCTCTTCAAAAACCTCGATTCAAAATAGCGGTACGACAGCCAGGCTATTACAATGGTAAGCGGCACCACAACAGCATTGATGAACAGTAATTGCAGGGGTTTGCTGTGAATGGAAGGAACAATATGCTTCAAAGGAATGGCCGTTAGTAAAATGATGAAAGGATGCAACACGTACATGCCGAAGGAGATCTTGCCCAGGAGATCAAAAACCTTTCCCCGCAGCCTGATTAAAGCGGCAGGGTTGGTGCTGACATTTACGATGATGATGGCAAAGGCTATGGAATAAATTTCCTTGTTAATGATGTAATGCACATCGGCTGGACCCAACACGCAGGAAAGAATAAAAAACAGCCATGCGGCGATTTGTAAAACAGGATGATATAAAATTTTAAGTGCAGCATGATTGCTTGCATACAGCCATGCGGCAATGCCACCAATAGCCAGCGTATCGTAAGAAAAGAAATTTAAGTTGATGCTGAATTGGCTCCATATATTGCCGGTAACCACCAGTAAAAGTTTTAAGGCAATGTACCCGAACAGGAAAATGGCAAGGAATGCAAAAACATTTTTGATCTTTTTTAAAAACACCGGCCACGCTGCGTAAAACTGTTCCTCTATGCCTATTGACCACAGCGGCGAAATAGAGGGCATCTTGTAACCGGCCATCAAGGCAAAATTGGGAATGAACAAACTGTAAAGGCCAATGCTTTTCAAATTGTAAGCAACGCTTTCGCCAAATGTATTGAAGGGCACAACCAGCACAGCCAGCACCAGCGCCGCATAAAACAGCGGCCAAATTCTTAATATCCGGCGTACATAAAATTTTTTGACAGCAACGGTTCCAAATTTTTCTTTTTCTTTTATAAGAAGGTATGTGATAAGGTAGCCGCTCAGCACAAAGAACAACACGACGGCATGCCGCGACATTTCTTCTCTTTCCTCGAAATAGTGAACAGGCGCCGATCCGAAAAACGACAGGGTAGCATTGATGTGAAAGAATATTACGATCAAAGCAGCAATAGCACGGATACCATTCAGGCCGGGGAAATAAATTCGCATGCGGTCAGGTGTATAAAAACGGTAAAATAGCACTTCGGTTGAAGAAAAGCAAGCGGGATAAGGAGGCGTGGCACCCGGCCATTCGAAACAAAAAGATCCTTTCTCAAAATAATTTTTATCTTGTTCAAATGGATTTTGCACTGCTTCAGGTTTTTACCGATTATATCGAGGCGCACATTCTACTTGGCCGCCTGCAGGAAGAAGGCATTAACTGTTGGCTAAAAGATGAAAATATTGTGACCATCAATCCACTGTGGACGAATGCAACCGGGGGCATCAAATTAATGGTTGCCAAAGACCAATTGGAGCAAGCACAAAACCTTCTTCTACAATTTAACAGGGAGAAACAGAGCAACTTTACCTGCCCCTATTGCAATAGTGGAAATATTGAATTGGTTAGCAGTAACAAGGAACCAGCTAACTGGCTAAGCGTATTAGCCGGCTTCCTGCTCTTCAACTATGCAATGCCTGTAAAAAAATGGCATTGCTTTAATTGCGGTAAGGAATTTAAAGAACCAAAGGAAAATAACCAGGAAGCGGAAAGCAATAAAGACCTGGCATAGCGTAACAGCTTTTGAATCAGGAGATGCCTGCTCGTCCAAAGACAGCCTAAAGCTGGAAGCAACAATATTAACGCAGGAATTACACCTTCAGTTTTACTGCCCGTTTTTGTCGATTGGTTCGAGGCTTTGGATGATTCATCCGTTTGACCTACAAACACAACGCACCACGCAATATCTTTAGCGAAAAAAGATGAAGGCAGTTTTTTGTTTCCTGGTCGTTGTACTTCCTTTTGTGTGTCCTGCACAAAAGTCAGATAGTGTTCGTGTGTTTGTCGACAGCGCATTGAATATTATGCAAAACAAATCGATGTTTGCAAAAATCCTTGAGTGGAGCAAGATCCGCGATACAGTACATGTCATGGCAAAAGATGCAACAACCTATGAAGAAGCGGCGCCTGCCATCAAGTTTGCATTCAATCTTTTAAACGATAAACACGGCTGGCTGGTATTGAACGATGAAAATTACATCAACCCTTTTCTTGCCCGCGACAACAGCCGCATTAATGAAGCCACGAAAGCGGTGATCGTAAAACCAGCCATCCGCACCTCGGTGCTGCAAAAGCAATATGCCTATGTATCGGTTCCTTTTTTTGGAGGGCAAACAACTAAGGGCATGAATGAATTTGCACAGCGGCTGCAGGATTCACTTTGCAAAGTTGTTTCGCCGGCCACCAAAGGGATCATCATTGACCTGCGGCTGAATGGTGGAGGAAACATGTACCCGATGGTGGTTGGACTCAGCAACCTGCTGCCTGCAGGAATGCTCACGGAGTCTGTAAACAGCAGTGGTGAAAAAGATGGCGAGTTTATACTGAAAGGTTATTCGGTTACCTTGCTTGATACAATGGTGGTGGCATTGAAAAGAACCTGCGGAGCACTTCAGCAAACTCCGGTAGCTGTCATCATTGGTCCTGCTACTGGTAGTGCCGGTGAGCAATTAGCCATCATTTTATCAACAAGAAAGCATACCACTTTAATTGGAGAAAACACGGCCGGCTATGTTACAGGCAATAACGGCTTTTTATTACCGGGAAAAAATAACGGGATTGTTATTGGGGAGTCGTACACAAGAGACAGGAATGGGAAAGTGTATATGGAGGATGTTGCACCCAACATTAAAGTAACCGGCGGTGATGATTTCCTGAACCTGTTGAACGATAAAAAAATAATGGCGGCGATGAAGTGGTTTTTAGAAAAGCAATAATTATTCTGTGCTCCATGGAAATAATAGTGAGAAGGACAGGTATTGTCTTCAGTCCTTTGTAGCCATTGCTTGTGTCACAGTAATCCACATCATACACCAAACTGCCGCAGGTGGTGATCATTGTGCTTATATACAAACTGGCCTAATTGCTCTCTAGACATCTTTCCAAAAAACCAATGTATATAGTCGCCCGGGTAATTTTCATAGGCTTCAATCAAAGCGATCCAGTTCATTTTTTCAGCTGCAACATCACCGCTTGCTTCTTTCACTTTGAAAGCACTAGATGTCGGAGCACTTTTTGGAAACGGTTTATTTTCATCGAGTAAATTTTTTAAACCTGCTTTACCAAACAGCCTTCCCATGAAGGAACGTTTATGTGTTGATCTGCCATGATACAACTCATCGCAGAGCACACAATGTTTCAGCATCTGGTAAACATTCATTTGTCCCCATTGCGCTGTGCTGTTTTCATTCAACTGGTGAATGCGGTTTACTAATTCATCTCTTGTTGTTTGGTCCAAAACAGATTTCATGTATGAGGGATTGACATAATTAAACTTCAAATTTGCAAAAAGCCCTACTCATTCGCAAGGGTTAATAACGACAAAAAAGAGGTGAATTGCGGCTTCATTTGAGTGACGGCATTTAGCGCCACGCTACGGCTATAGCAGGCAGTTGAATATATCCATGAAACTCAGGAAAGTCCTGAAGTTGTTTTCTCTAATACAATTGCGGCGGCTGAAGCAAGCAGCGCAACACCTTGAAACTCTTCAACCGACGGCTCTCTTTGTTTACGGAAATAAGTGCCGAACGTTCCCAACACTTTCTTTTCATTTGATTTGATAGGCATACTCCATGCTCCCACAAACCCGAGCGAGGTAGGCAAATGCCGGAGCTCTGCCCATTTATTGTCGGCATAAAAGCTTGGTGTAATTACAGGCTGCCCGGTAGCTGCTGCGGCGGCACAAGTGCCTACATTGGGATGTGGTTTTATTCCGTCTATCGCTTTCAAATAATCAGCGGGCAAATTGGGAGAAGCGCCGTTTCGAAGCAAGCCGCCCTTGTCAAGTAATAAAATAGAAACAACAGCATCGGGCCCCGATGCCTGTTCTGCTGCGGATACAAGATGACTTAATATTTGTCCGCAGCTAAAACCCTCCTCGGCCATCTGGATAGCTTCTGAAAAAGCAGCTTTATAAATAGAAGAACGCATGTCTAGTAAATATACGAAATTGTCTCATACTTCTGATCACTCCAGGTGAACGTGTAAGTTTAAAAAAGCTATTTGATGTGCAGTGCCGGAAGGGCCTGCATTTAGATAGCATCATTCTCAACGGCAGGTCCATACACTTCTTCAGGTGCAACCTTTTTCGCTTCATTGATTCGTTTGCGCATCCTGTTACTCATTTCACACGGTTCATTATTTTTTTTCTTGTCCCGCTATTATTATCTCGCAAACTTGCACCCGTATAAAAACAAAAATAAATTGCAAACACAACCAACACCCCCGCCTGCAGCACAAATGTTCCAAATGATCACAGGCTTCTGGACCTCCTGCTGCATTTACGTTGCCGCCCAACTGAACATTGCCGACCTGCTTACGAGTCAACCGAAAACAGCAGCACAGCTTGCTGAGGAAACGCAAACCCATGCGCCTTCGCTTTACCGACTGTTGCGCACATTAAGCAGTGTGGGTGTTTTCCATGAAAACGATAAAAATGAATTTGAACTTACAGCGCTGG
>JBQCHB010000245.1:0-13224 GCA_051955075.1 Flavisolibacter sp. | reverse complement strand
CGAAAATCCGGGTTTGCGAACATGCAATTATAAGACAAGAAGATTAATTAACCTAAGCTGGTGGTTTTGCAGCTAATGGTTTGCAATGAATTAAAAAATTGCAAACTCCTGTTTCCATTGCTGATTGCAAACTTAAAGTTGAAGTCTATTATTTCAATTGCTGTGCTATAATTTTTGCAATTTTTTCAGCCCATGTTTTGTACTGTTTTTCCGACGGATGCAAGCCATCCTGGGCAACGAGGTCCGGTGTGTTTATGGCTTTTCGGGAGTCAGCCGTAACATCAATGCCCTGAACTTTATACTGAATAGAAACAGCATGGATAATATTGTTGAATACGTCAATTTCCTTAGCAATTTTTTCGCGGTCTTTGGTGTCGGCAAAAGGCGTGACACTATAATCGGGAATGGAAAGAACAATTACATGGGCGGGTTTGTCATTGGCAAACGCAATGGCCTTTTTCAATAATTCTTCAAACTCCAATTTAAACACCATTACATCGCGTCCACGGTATTGGTTGTTGACTCCGATCAGCAAACTCACAAAGTCGTACTTCGATAAAAAGCTGTGCTCTTTTATTGCTTCTTCCAGTTCGTCGGTTGTCCAGCCGGTTTTAGCAATAATTTCAGGAGCAGAAAAATTATAGTTCTGCTTACGCAAAATCTGCACGGTCTGATAAGGAAAGTTTTTTTGTAACAAAACCGACTCTCCAATAGTGTAAGAATCGCCCAAAGCTAAATATGTATACATCTGTTGCATAGAACTCTTGTTTTGTGAAAAAGAAAGAATTGGAACAAAAAGAAAAAACAAGAGCATCTTTTTCATAAGAAATCTATGATTGCCCTGATCGAATTGCTGTCTTTGTAAATTCTTCTATGCCCCAAACCCTCCGAAATGATAAAATGAAAATTTGGATAATTTTTATCCATAATCGGCTTTACATCAGATATTGGCGTCATGTCGTCTTGTGTATCCTGCAAAAACAATACCTGTGCTTTTATGTGGTTGGCGGCCCGTGCTACAGAAAACCATTCGGGCTTGTAACCACTTATTTGAGCGATTAAATCATCAAACTCACTTCTTACTTCTTCATCCAATTTTAAAAATTTGAAAAAATTATCTGCTGCAGTTTTGGTTTCTGTTGCCGGCGCAATTAATACCAGTTTGTAAGTTTCATCATGTTTCGTTTCTTCAAGAAATAAGCTTACCGCCAATCCACCAAATGAGTGTGCCATAAAAGATTGTATAGGTCCATAACTTTTATATATCTGGTGAACAAGGTTTTTGTACATCAACACATTAATGGTTTTGCCCGAACTGCGTCCGTGCCCGGGCGCATCAAAAGCAAGCACTTCATATCCTTTTTTGATCAATGGCTTTATGTAACGATCAAAATTGATAACACTGGATTCAAAACCATGAAGGATAAGAATTTTTTTTTCAGATGGGTGATTCCAGCGGTAGCCTTTGATTGTATTGCCTTCGAAAGAGAAATGCAATTTTTCGGCCTTTTCAAAAACAGGTGGCAAAGCTTTTTCATTGCGAGACTGCGGTGTACAAAATAATTGAAAAGCCTTTTCTGCTGCTTTCTTTTTAGAAACAGAAGAAAGAACCCTAAACTTTGTTCTTACATATTTTATGGCCAATCTTTTTACTAAACCCATTCGGATAAAATTGGAGATTCGAAGTGCAAATTACATCGTCTCAATTGTGATGAATAAAAACAGCGAACTTCGAACCACAAATTAAGAACTATAAACGCAAAGATGAAGATCGTTATCATTGGTACAGGCAATACGGCAACAGTTTTAGGACGCAAGCTGAAAGCAGCCGGGCACAACATCGTACAAGTTTTTGGGAGGGACTCTATGTCGGCCAGCAAGCTTGCGTATGAGTTGGGAACCGAATCTACCAACTATTGGAATGTGGTAAACAAAGATGCAGACATTTATATTTTAGCCGTATCGGATATTGCAGTTGAAGAAGTAATGAAAGAGCTTCGCCTGCCCGAAAAGACAATTGTTCACACAGCCGCTTCCGTTTCAAAAAATATTTTAAAAAACGCCACGAATCATTTTGGGGTTTTTTATCCTTTGCAAAGTTTAAAAAAAGAAATCGATCATCTGCCCGAGATACCAATTATCATTGATGCCAGCGATGAAACCACTTTGAATGAACTTGATGTTTTGGCGCATAGCATTTCCAGCAGGGTTGTAGAAGCCAATGATGAACAAAGGCTGAAACTGCACCTTGCTGCTGTTTTTTGCAACAATTTTGTCAATCATTTATATGCATTGGCGGAGCATTATTGCAAAAGGGAAAATATTGACTTCAACTTATTACTTCCATTGATAAAAGAAACTGCAGAAAGGCTTGAAGAAATTCCGCCAGCACAATCGCAAACAGGACCGGCTGTGAGAAATGACCGGGGAACAATAGAAAAACACCTGGCTATGTTGCAGGCTTATCCGCAATTGCAAAAAGTTTATGCTTTACTTACAGAAAGTATTTATAATAATAGGTAATTATTATTCTAATTAAAACCAACACAAGAATTGTTTTGGTCAAGAACCGAAATGCATTTATCCATTCCTCTCATAAATAAATTGTTTTTTTGTACTCTTTTACAATTATGCAACACAACTTAAATAGGGAAACCGCTGGCCTCGATTCTGTGTCTCAAGCAGCGACCGACAGTAACGTTCTTCAATATTTTCAACCCATTACCACTTTTGTTTTTGATGTTGATGGTGTACTTACCGATGGTTCTGTTTTGCTTTTAGAAAATGGCCTGCAGGCAAGGCAAATGAATATCAAAGACGGGCTTGGCTTACAAATGGCTCTAAAAAATGGATACAGAGTCGTTATTATTTCCGGCGCTACATCAGAGCCTGTCATCAACCGGTTTCAATATTTAGGTATTACAGAAATTCATTTGGGCATTAAGGACAAGTTAGCATTTCTGCAAAACTTTGCTGAACAAAATAATTTGTCGTGGAAAGAAATTCTTTTTATGGGCGATGATTTACCAGATCTTGCTGTGTTGGAAAAAGTAGGTTTATCTTGCTGCCCGGCCGACGCAGCAGTGGAGGTAAAAAAAATAAGTAAATACATTTCTGCAGCAAAAGGCGGCAGCGGTTGCGTGAGAGACGTGGTAGAAAAGGTTTTGAAATTAAACGATCGCTGGAATTACAACACCGAAATTTCTTCAAGATAATTGAATAGTGTATGAAGTTGGTTAGTGCATTTTTTAAATTGATCCGTTGGCCTAACCTTGTGTTTATTATATTGACCCAGTTGCTTTTTTATTATTGTATTTATGCGCCATTATACCAAACCAACAATTACAAAAAATTGATTTGGCTAATAGTTGCTTCTGTTTTTATAGCCGCCGCCGGTTACATCATCAACGATTATTTCGATTTGAATATTGACCAGGTAAATAAGCCCGACAAAAATGTTTTTGTGCGAATCATTAACCGTCGCTGGGCTATTATCTGGCACTTTGTTTTTAGCCTTATTGGAATTATTTCAACGGCCGTGGCGGTAGGCTTTTCAAAATGGTATTTGGTGTTGGCCAATCTTTTTTGCGTGGCGCTTCTTTGGTTTTATTCCACTTCATTTAAAAGACAGCTGCTGATCGGCAATCTTGTCATATCAATTTTAACCGCATGGACAGTGCTCATTTTATTTTTTGCTTACACGGAACCGCACGAAGCTTTTATGGCTAACGCCACTTCCATCAAATTTTTCCGGCTGGCTTTTTTATATGGTGGTTTTGCTTTTGTTATTTCGTTGATCAGGGAAGCCATTAAAGACATGGAAGATATAGAAGGCGATGCCCGTTATGGATGTAAAACACTGCCCATTGTTTCAGGTATTAGAACTACAAAAATTTATACAACGGTGTGGCTTGTAGTGCTGGCGGCTTGCTTATTGGTTCTGCAATTATATGTTTTGCAATTTGGATGGTGGCCTGCTGTTGTGTACAGTATCTTTTTTGTAATTGTTCCTTTACTATATGTTGTATTAAAGCTTTCGAAAGCGTACAACAGGCAGCAGTTTGGCTATTTAAGCAGACTTACCAAATGGATCATGTTCGCAGGTATCTTATCAATGATTTTTTTCAGAATTTATTTTTGAGGAAAATTATTTTATCAACCAGGCTTATTGCTACTATTGGGCTTGGGTTGCGTCGCACTCTTGTACGCTTTGTAGTTCTACTCAGCAATATTCAACTACTCTTACAGAATCATTTCTGTCTGCAGTAGTAATAACGGGACAATGTTATGCTCAATAGCAATCAGAACCTACAAGTGAGTGACACAACAGACGATGACAGTAATTCTAAAGCCGGTAACAAAAAACATGCTGAAACAAAATTTTATTTCTCATCTTTCGGCACCAGAAATAATTAAACAGCCATGACTGATATCGTTCTTGCATCCCAATCGCCCAGGCGCAAACAATTATTGCAGTGGGCCGAAATAGATTTTGAAATCATTGTTGTACCTACAGATGAATCATATCCTGCACAACTTGAACCAAAAGATGTAGCCGTTCACATTGCCCGCCAAAAGGCTGAAGCTGTAAAACACAAAATAAGCGGACAAAGAATTATTGCTGCTGATACCATAGTTGTTCTGGGCAAAGAAATTATTGGCAAACCAAAAGACAGGAAAGATGCCATCAATATACTTGGTAAGCTAAGTGGTGCAAAGCACCAGGTGATCACCGGTGTTGTCATTGTAAATAATGAAAAAGAAATTGCTTTTGCCGATGTTACCGATGTAGAGTTTCATTCGTTAACGGAGGATCAAATAGCATTTTATGTTGACAAATACCAACCTTACGACAAAGCAGGTGCATACGCTATACAGGAATGGATTGGTGTGGTGGGCATCAAATGCATCAACGGCGATTTTTATAATGTAATGGGTTTGCCTGTAAGCAGGGTAGTGCAGGCATTAAAAACAATGTGATAATTTGATATTTTGAAAATGGGCAGTAGCTTTAAGAATAGGGATTAGAACTTTCAAATCGGTTTTCAAATTTCAATTTCGCATGACGGAAAAGCTGCTGCAATACATTTGGCAATTTCAATACTTTAATAAATCTGCGTTGACAACTGTCAATGGCGAAGAGCTGGACATTATTTTTCCCGGCAACTTAAATGTTAACCAGGGACCTGACTTCAGCAATGCGCAAGTTAAAATTGATGATACAATATTAGTGGGCTCGGTTGAGCTGCATTTAAAAACTTCGCAGTGGAAAGAGCATGGCCATGAAAACGATCCTAATTATAAAACCGTAGTGCTGCATGTGGTTTTTGAAAATGATCTTTATACTTCTTCAAACATTCCGCTGTTAGAACTTCAGCCGCGTATTTCAAACCTTTTACTGCAACGCTATCAAAATTTAATGGAAGCCAACTCTTTTATTTCCTGCGCTTCTGGCATTGCACAAGTGAAAGATATTACATGGTTGGCATGGAAAGAAAGACTGTTAGCGGAACGTTTGACAAGAAAATCCAATTACGTTTTTGATCTGTTACAAAAAAATAATTATCACTGGGAAGAAACATTCTGGTGGATGCTGGCCCGCAATTTCGGCACGAAAGTGAACAGCGATGCGTTTGAAGCCATTGCGCAATCTCTTTCTATAAATGTTCTTGCCAAACACAAAAATCAAATCCATCAAATAGAAGCATTGCTATTGGGACAAGCCAACTTGTTAAATGGAGAATTTAAGGAAGACTACCCGCAAATGCTTCAACGGGAATTTCAGTTTCTTAGAAAAAAATATGATTTAAAACCGGTGTCTATTCCTGTTCATTTGTTGCGTATGCGTCCGGGTAATTTTCCTGCCGTGCGGTTAGCGCAACTGGCAATGCTTATTCACAATTCGGCGCATTTATTTTCGAAAATATTGGAAGCAGAAAAAGTTGAAGAGATCAAAAAACTGTTTTCGATAACAGGCAATGATTATTGGCATTATCATTATACAATTGATGAACCATCAGGCTTTAGGCAAAAATCAATTGGAAAACAGATGATTGATAATGTAATCATCAATACGGTTGTCCCTGTTTTGTTTGCATACGGTCTGTACCACAAGGAGGAAAAATATAAATCAAAAGCCACGAACTGGCTTGAAGATGTTAGTGCAGAAGCCAACACTATTACCAAAGGTTTTGAAGCGTTGACGCTATCTAATAAAAAAGCCTACGACTCGCAGGCTTTTATTGAATTGAAAACGCAATATTGCGATCACAAATTTTGTTTGCAATGTGCTGTGGGAAATGCTTTGCTAAAAAGTTGATCTTACATTACGCCGCGGCATTTTTTATAACGGCCACTGGCAGCTTCGCTAGGTGTAACAGACCTGGCGCAGGAAGCCAAAAGAATTACAAGCACACAGCCAACAAGAACTTTAATTTTCATAGAATAGATTTAAGACAAAGCTACCCGATGCGAAAGCAAACGGGAAATAAAAGCAGATGTTTTATTACTTAGTAAATCTTCGGAAAAAATAGTGTGTTAAGTTGCAATTTGATTTATCAATTGCCACTTGCAATACTCCATTAACTCCAGGCGCCCCAATCCACATTTACTTCAATATCCGGGTGAATGCTTTGCTGCACAGGACATGTATTTCCTGTATGTTTTAAGATGGTTTTTGTTTTATCATCAACATTTTTCAAAGCATCAGGAATATGAAAACTAAGGTTAATGCCACCAATCCTGCGTGGATCTGCCTTCATAATTTTTTCTACATCTATTTTTACGCCATTCAAATCAAAACCCATAGTGCGTGCCTTGATGCCCATCACGGTGATCATACAGGTAGCAAGCGAAGTAGCCATTAAGTCGGTAGGAGAAAAACGTTCGCCTTTGCCATTGTTATCAACGGGTGCGTCGGTTTCAAAATAAGATCCGGATCGAAGATGTGTGCAAGTGGTTCTTAAATGTCCTTCATAAACAACATTTGACGTCATACTTTTTTCGCTAAATTTACGTTGTACAACCTAACATATTCTATTTCAGTGAAGAAACTAATTCTATTTATTTTATTATTTACATCCGGTGCAGCTTTATTTGCACAGGATTCTACCAGTAACAACAATCACAAGAAGTCCCAAAAATCTGAAAAACAACAGCGCATCGCTGCCATGATGAAGCAGGAGGAAGAAGGCAATCTTGCTTATGTGAAACAAAATGGCTTTGGCATTATGCTGCGTACCAATGGCTATGGTATTTTCTTTGAAATTGGCCGCAGAAAATCGCAGCGTTTCACCAATACTTACAGCATAGAACTTACCGAGATCAAACACCCCAAGGAAGAAAAAACAGGAGGCTCCTTTTTTTCTAATCCTTTTATTTACGGTAAGATCAACAATTTCTACCAGGCCAAACTTGGCTATGGCCAGCAATATATTTTAGGCCAGAAAGGAAATAAAAACGGCATTGCGGTAATTGCATTGGCCCAGGGCGGCTTATCAATGGGCTTGTTAAAACCTTATTACATTACGATAAATTCTCCAAACGGCAGTAGCACCATAAAATATGATGACGACAATAGTACCTTTTTAACTTATGATCCCAACAACTCCGGGGCCGGCTTTACAAAAGGGTGGGGAGAGCTCAAGCTAAAACCCGGCGCTTATATTAAAACAGCCCTTCGTTTTGATTTCGGACGTTTTAACGAATCAGTAAGTGCCATTGAAATTGGCATGAGCCTCGATGCTTATGCAGATAAGATTTCTATTATGGCGCCTGTTACCGACAACACGGCTGCGTCAGGCCCAAGCAGGTTTTTCTTCCAGGGACATATTGCTTTTGTTTTTGGCCGCCGTAAGTAAAATCAGAGTTTATAAAGGATTCCTCCGATTAGTTTAAATTTGCAGATTATTATTTTGACCAGCAGCATGAATCCTATTCATCGCCTGTTGTGTCACTCACTTGTACGTTCAGTAATTCTGAGCAGCTTTCCCTGCCGTGAACGATGAACCATGAACTATAAACTATGAACGAACTTCCTATAGCCGCCCAGGCCGAACCCGTTAAAAGAAACAAACCCGATTGGCTTCGTGTAAAACTTCCCATTGGTGAAAGCTATAAGCATGTACGCAGCCTTGTTGATACACATAAACTTCACACCATCTGCGAAAGCGGCAATTGTCCCAATATGGGAGAGTGCTGGGGCGAAGGCACTGCCACTTTTATGATCCTTGGCAATGTGTGTACCCGCAGTTGCGGTTTCTGTGCCGTTGCCACGGGCCGTCCCGATCCTATAGATTGGAACGAACCACAACGTGTGGCCGAAGCCATTTACCTGATGAAAGTAAAACATGCCGTCATTACTTCGGTAGACAGGGATGAAATAAAAGATGGCGGCTCTGTTATTTGGTACAACACCATTAAAGCTGTTAAATCATTAAATCCCGACACAACACTTGAGACGCTGATTCCTGATTTCAAAGGGCAGAAAGAAAATATCCAGCGCATCATTGATGCTGCACCAGAGGTGGTTTCGCACAACATTGAAACAGTTGAAAGATTAACCCGTCAGGTGCGCATACAAGCCAAATACTGGCGCAGCATGGAAGTGATCAAAACGCTGAAAGATGGCGGTATGAGAACCAAAAGCGGCATCATGCTTGGCCTGGGTGAAGAAAAAGAAGAAGTGATTCAAACGCTGAAAGACCTTGCCAATGCCGGGTGCGACGTAGTGACCATCGGACAATATTTACAGCCCACCAAAAAACATTTGCCTGTTCATCGTTTTGTACACCCTGATGAATTTGCCGAATACCGTGAAATAGGTTATAATCTTGGTTTAGACTATGTGGAAAGCGGCCCGCTGGTTCGTTCTTCTTACCATAGCGAACGGCATGTGATTGCAGGCTATGGCAAAGCGGCCTGGCTAAAAGAAAAAGCGGGGATGATTGTGTAACTTTAGCACATGAGCATTGCCAATAAAATAATTCCTCATTACACTTATGACGACTGGATTCACTGGAAAGGCCAGTGGGAACTGATTGAAGGTCATCCAATTGCCATGAGCCCGGCCCCGGTTCCCGCACATCAAAGGGCGTCCGCAGAGTTAATAACAGAACTTACGCTGGCATTACGACAATCAAAGTGCAAAAGTTCTCATGTTTACGACTCTCTTGACTATAAAATAGAAGAGGATACTATTCTTGTTCCAGATGTATTGATCATTTGTGGAGAAGTAAAGAAAAAATACCTTGATTTTGCGCCGGCATTAGTGGTTGAAATATTATCACCCGCAACTGCTTTGAGAGACAGAAACACCAAGTATCAATTATACGAACAACAAGGTGTAAGGTACTATCTCATTGTTGATGCAGATAAAAAAAGCATTGAAATTTTTGAACTGGTAAGCGGTAAATATAATCTGCAAACAAGCACAGAAGATTACCAATTCAATTTTGAAGACGGCTATTCTATAACACCTGATCTCTCTAACATATTCAACTAAAATTACAAGCCGCTAACTTTTTTCTAATTATTTAACCGAAAATGAAACTATTTAGCAGTTGTCCGCCTGCTCATTATTGTTATATTGCAAACTGACAACTGCTAACTTTTTACTCACTCTCTTATTTCCCAAACCAAGGCACTGGCGCCTAAAATGGCTGCATCGGCCTCTTGTAATTCGCTGAAAACAAGCTTTACTTTATTTTGGAAAATAGGCAGCAGGTTTTTTTCCATGTATAGCCTGGTGGGCTCCATGATCAAATCTCCGGCCTTAATAACGCCGCCAAATAACACAATAGCCTCAGGAGATGAGAACATTACGAAGTTGGCAAGTGCTTCGCCCAGTATTTGTCCTGTAAAACGGTAAACCTCTTTTGCAATGGCATCACCTTTAATAGCGCATTCATAAACAACTTTTGAATTCAATTCTTCGGGCTTATACTTTCTTAGCGAACTTTCTTCCGTATTGCCTTCCAGCAATTCTTTCGCAGTAAGTACAATGCCTGTTGCGGAGCAATAAGCTTCCAGCGAACCGTCAATGTCGGTTGACCAATGTTTTCTGCCGCCGGGACGAATAACGGTATGTCCCAACTCGCCGGCAAAACCATCGTGACCGTAAATTAACTGGCCGTTAGCTACAATACCGCTTCCAACGCCGTTTCCAAGAGTAATCATAATAAAATCACGCATGCCGCGGGCAGCACCATAGTTCATCTCGCCAACAGCGGCCGCATTGGCATCGTTGGTTAAAGAACATGGCAATCCAAATTTTTCGGTAACCAGTTTGGCAAGCGGGATAATGCCTCTCCAATGAAGATTAGGAGCATAGTCAATAGTACCCGTGTAATAGTTTCCGTTAGGTGCACCGATACCAATGCCTTTAATTTTTCCATCGTTGGCATGCACTTTTAAAATAGGCATCAGCGTGTTATATAGGGCATCAATATAACCTTCAATAGTTGGATAAGCATCCGTTCGTAATTCTCCCTTTTCAATAATTTCCCCGCGATGATTTACAATTCCATACTTGGTATTAGTTCCACCAATATCAATTCCAATGGCAAATTCGTTTGATAGATCAATCATTTATTAAAATTTAATGTCCTGCTACAGCTTCTTTTTTATCGTAATCAATTCCCTGTGCTTTCAAAATTGATTTTGCTCTGATGGCATAAAATGCCAGGTAAAGAAAACAAGCAACGCCAACAATGTAGGATAACTGAATACCTAAAATATCCGGGCTTGCTAAATAACCTTGCAATAAACTGATAAAGCCTCCTCCCATGATCATCATTACTAAAAAGCTGGCACCCTGGTTGGTATGTTTTCCCAAACCTGCAATGGCTAAAGTAAAAATGCACGGCCATAAAGTAGAACAAAATAAGCCTACGCTTGCGATGGCATAAACGCTTACCATTCCATCAGCCAGCATACTAATAATTAACGCTGTAATTCCAAGAAGTGAGAAAATTAGTAATTGCCGTGCCGGATTGCCGCGGCTCAACAGGTCGCCAATGATTAATGCAATGATGATAAGGGCATAGATATAAAAGGGTGTGATGTCGTGTTGTGCAATTTTATTTACCGCAAGAAAAACACCGAAAGCGAGATAAGGCATAATGAATCGTAAAATAGATTTAGCGCTGCTGCTAATATTAAATGCGCCTACAGACGAAGTCCATCTTCCCATCATTAAACTGGCCCAAAACAAGGAAACAAAAGGCGCAATTCTTTCCGTAGGAAAAGGCAATCCATCAGCTGTTTTCACATGTTCCCGCATAAACTCAGGCAAGTTACTGGCCGTTGAAACTTCTACACCAACATATACAAATATGCCAATCATACCTAATGCCAGTTGTGTATAATTTAAAGCACTCTTTCTTGTTGGAATAGCCAGGGCGTCTGTAACATCAGTAGGCGTGGCCACTTTACTTATATCTTTTTCTGTTTTACCTGAATCGCCTTCTAAATTAATTTTATTAGGCACTGATGATAGCTTGAAAATGACAGCCACTAACAAGAACAGTCCCCCCAAAATTAAGTATGGTGTTTTAACAGCGCCAATATCCGCAACACTTGACCCACTGCCAGAACCGGCAACAGAGCCAAAAATTGCCAGGCTCACCAATACAGGGCCAATTGTAGTTCCAAAATTATTGACACCGCCTGCCATGCTTAATCGCTGCGAGCCGGTTTTAGGATCTCCCATCACAATGGCTAACGGATTTGCTGCTGTCTGTTGCAGCGAAAAACCCAAGCCTACCACAAACAGCCCGGTGATCATTAAACCAAATGAAGCAGAATTAGCCGCAGGATAAAAAAGAAGTGTTCCTAACGCTGATATACAGAGTCCCAATGCAATACCGTTTTTATAACCGATGCGATTAAGAATATCGCCACCAGTAGCTTTACTTATAGCAAAATATATAATAGAGCCAACAGTGTAAGCTACATAAAAAGCAAATGAAATCATTTGCGATTGCCATTGAGCAAGGTTAAGTTTCTCTTTAAAAACCGGGATTAAAATATCGTTGCTTGCAGCTACAAAACCCCAGAAGAAAAAAACCGAAACTAAAACTCCGAACTGTGACCATTTGGTTTGTTGATTCATACAGCAGTATGTTTTTGATTTGAAGGGTTGAAAATAATAAGTTTCAGCCATAGAAAATTTGTAACTATCAATATGTTGAAAAAGATTTTGCTCTACCTTCAAATCAGGATGTAATAGCATTATGGAAATTATTCACGTATCAGCAGAGTGTTATCCGGTGGCAAAAGCAGGTGGCTTGGGCGATGTAGTAGGCGCCCTACCCAAATATCAAACTGAGTTGGGCCACACGGCTAAAGTGGTGATGCCGATGTACCGCACCAAATTTTTATACAACAGTGAATGGGAACTGGTGCACGAAGGCGATCAACACATGGGACAGCATTATTTTAAATATGCGGTCATCAAAGAAAAAACCAATAAACTGGGCTTTGATCTTTACCTGGTTGATATCAATGGTTTGCTTGACCGCGAAAAAATTTATGGCTATGATGACGACACGGAAAGATTTGTTGCTTTTCAAATTGCCGTATGCGACTGGATCAGTAAATGGGCACATAAACCCAACGTTATTCACTGCCACGATCATCACACAGGCTTGATCCCCTTTTTCGTTAAATATGCTTATGCTTTTAACCATTTAGCATCCATACCAACTGTATTCACCATTCACAATGCCCAGTACCAGGGGCAGTTTGGCTGGGATAAATATTACTTGCTGCCGCCTTACGATACTTACAAATGGGGATTGCTTGATTGGGATAATGCCATCAATCCCCTTGCATCTGCAGTAAAGTGTTCGTGGAAGGTAACAACGGTGAGCCCCAGTTATCTGGATGAATTGCGGCATTCTGCCAATGGCGTTCAAAACCTGATGCAATACGAGCAGGGAAAAAGCATCGGTATTTTAAATGGCATTGATGCCGATGTTTGGAATCCCACAAAAGATAATTATCTCATCAAAAACTATGATGAGCATTTGGTAAAAGAAGGCAAGCGAAAAAATAAAAAAGAACTGGCTGCGCAATTTGGGCTTGATCCGGACAAGCCGCTCATTTCTTTCATTGGAAGACTGGTAGGAGAGAAGGCCGCAGATGTATTGCCAGATGCTATCCGTAATTCAATTTACCAGCATCACGGCGCTGCTAATTTTTTAATTCTTGGCTCCGGCGAAT
>JBQCHB010000244.1:0-6178 GCA_051955075.1 Flavisolibacter sp. | reverse complement strand
TTGCATCAGCCTTTGGCCATTGCTGTTATTGGCGGCTTTTTGGCAGCACTGCCGTTGTTGCTTATTGTGTTGCCTTCTTTGTTACGGTTATTGCGTAAAAGATTTAAGCGTAATGAAGAAAAGCTGTGAGCATGAACCATGAACTTTGAAACGAGTACAGTAATCGAACCATCGGTCCTGCAGCTGAAAACAGGAGTGATCCGGTTTATTATTTTGCCCTGGTGTTTTTTTCTTTATTCTCCACTGCTTCTAAAAAAGCATGTGCATTTTTAGTATTTGAAGAATTGAAGCTTGTAACCGAATTGGGTGAAGTTTGTTTTTTCTGCAGCCAGTCAACATAATTTTTTAATGCATTGGTAATGCACTGGGCAATTTCGGTTTGTCCCGATTCGCTGTTCAAATATTCTTCTTCCTGGGGATTAGTGATGAAACCCGTTTCTACCAAAATGCTGGGCATGGCTGTAGCCTGCAACACCCAAATACCTATCTGGCGTTGATGAGCCCCGCCACTAATGCGGCCAACTTTTGCAAATTGCTCTTCCACCATTTCGGCAAGGGTTACGCTGCGCTTTCCAAACTGTTTGGTTTTTACCAAAGACAACGCAACAAATTCGGGTGAGTTTGGATCTATGTCGCCATACTTTTCTTTGTAATTATCCTCGGCCAGCATCGGTGCGTTTTCACGAACTGCCACTTCCTTATCCTCACTTTTATGGGCGCCCCAAATATAAGTTTGCGTCCCTTTGGTAGTGGTATTAGGCACTTCGTAATACCTGTATTTGGCTACTTTCTTTGTATGCTTTCTTCTTTTTTTGCCTTTGCCGGTGTAATATACTTCGGTCTTATACCCGAGAAATTCCCTTTTCTGAATGGGCGGCATGGCATTTACGTGGATGGAAACGAAAAGGTCGCCGCGGTTTTGATTAGCAATATCTGCTCTTTCATGTAAGTCGGTGATATACTTTGTGGGCCTTGTTTCAACAATTTTCACATCGGGCAATTCTTTAGACACCATGCTTACGAGTTTCTTTGACACCGCCAGGCAAATATCGTCCTCGTAAGAATAGCTGCCTTTGGCACCGTTGTGACCACCGTTTTTCATAATGCCGTGGCCGGCGTCAATTATGATGGTTCTTAAAACCTGTTGTTGCGGTTTTACTTTAGTAAATGAATAGAGAAGTGCGGACCCTGCAATAATAGAAAGGAGTACTAAAGTTTTTTTAAGCATATCAGATTTTATTGACAGTTTAGTTAATCTTCACAAATTGTTTAAGTTTCAAAGGGTTACTTTTGTTCACACCTTATGGCGCGACTGCACAAATTTAGGCGAAAAAATTTCTGTTTCGTGTTGGCTGCCACCGCATTTAGCATAGCCATAACGTGGAAGAGCGAAGCTCGTTGTACGTCGGCATTTGAAATTTACAGCACTTTAACAACTGATACAATACCGCATCCCAAAAAAGTGCTCGGTTCCGTTACACAACCAACCGATACAATTCCTAAAAATATAGCAGACAGCGCAGTTATTACTAGGAACGATTCAACTGATACACTGAATTTGAGAGATACGCTGCCGCCTGCGCAAAAGATCGATACTTTTTCTTTAAAGCTTTCGAAAGATACTCTAGATGCCCCGGTGAATTATGAAGCAGAGGACAGTGCCGTGCTGCTGGTGAAGGAAAAAAAGTTTATTCTTTATGGGAAAACCAAAACCACGTATAAGGATGTAACACTTACGGCGCCTAAAGTGGTGATGGACCAGGAAACTAATATTGTAACAGCGTATAACTCCCGCGACAGTTTGGGCAATGTGATCACACGGGCACGGTTTCAACAGGGTACAGAACAAAGTTTTGAAAGTGATACCATCACCTATAATTTTAAAACGCAACGGGGCCTTACCAAAAATACTTACACCAAGCAACAGGAGATGTGGGTGCAGGCCAACCTCATTAAAAAGGTGAACACCAACACCACTTTTGCAAAGCATGTGATCATGACCACCTGCGATTACGATGAACCGCATTTTGGTTTTGTAAGCAGCAAAGGAAAATTCATCAATAATAAAGTAGCCATCACCGGCCCTATACATCCCGAGTTTGAAGGCATTCCCATTCCTATTTATTTACCTTTTGGCATTTTCCCTTTAAATCCCGGAAGACATTCGGGCATCTTGCCGCCCACTTTTGAAGTGAATGAGCAGTTTGGCCTTGGATTGATCAACGGAGGTTATTATCATGTGATCAATGATTACCTGGATGTAACGGTTCGCACCAATATTTACTCTTATGGCGGATGGACGCTTAACCTGACGCCTACTTACAGAAAACGCTATCGATATAACGGCGGCTTCAACATCAGTCTGCAGCGTACCAAGGTTAATTTTAAAGGCGACCCGGATTATAGCTTAACCAAAACCTTCAATATTTCGTGGAACCATAGCATGGACCAACGGGCAAAGCCGGGCATCAATTTTTCGGCTAGCGTAAACGCCGGTTCTACAAAATACAACCGCTACGTTACCAACGACCCCATGCGCAATGTGATGAACAACCAGGCTTCATCCATTAATTTTTCAAAAACCTGGAGTGGCAATACACCGCTTAACTTAACGCTAAGTGCCAACCAAAACCAAAACAGTGTTAATCATTTAATGCAAATTACTTTGCCCGATGCGGGTTTTAGTGTTCCTACTATTTATCCTTTTCAAAGAAAAGAACAGGTTGGCGCCCAAAAATGGTATGAGAAAATAGGCGTTGGTTACACAGGCAGTTTCAGGAACCAGGTTGCTTTTTATGATACGGCACAAAATTCTTTCAGCCGCCTGATAGACACTTTGCAATGGGGTGCACAACACCGGTTCCCTATAAGCCTGACATTGCCGCCCTTGGGTAAATTAATGGTATCGCCTTCTATTTCTTATGAGGAGACCTGGTTAACGCATCGCATCAGCCGCCGGTATAACGCCGTAACAAAAACAATAGATACGCTGTCAACAGAAAAAGGTTTTTATACCGACAGGCAAATGAGCTTTGGCATCGGGTTCAACACAACTATTTATGGTACGGTTACTTTCAAAAATTCTAAAGTAAAAGCCATACGCCACGTAATAAGGCCAACCTTTAGTTTGAACTATAAACCCAATCTTTCTAAAAATAAATATGACCTGATCACTGACGCTTATGGCAGATCGCAAGCATATTCGCAATTCGATAACAACGAGATATACCGTGGCTATGGTTATGGAAAGTATGGGGGCATGAGTTTTGGCGTTGATAATAACCTGGAAATGAAAGTGCGTGGGAAAAAAGATTCTGTTGATAAAAAGATCCGGCTGATTGATGGATTTGGTTTTCAAAGCGGCTATAACTTCTTGCAGGATTCTATGAAGCTGCAACCTTTCAATCTTTACCTGCGCAGTACATTGTTTGAGAAGGTAAGTCTTACCGCACAAGCACTGCTTGATCCTTACCAGTTTGATACTCTAGGAAGACAAATAGGACGCTATGTTTGGCAGGGCAACCGCTTTTCCCTGGGCCGCATTACCAGCGGAAGCATTTCTATGTCCACACAATTTCAAAGCAAGCCAAGAGATCCGAAAAAACCTGCCAATCCAAATGCACAAATCGGGCAGCATATTAATGATCCAAGATTGTTGGCCGATGAACAACGCCTGCAGGATTACATGAGCCGCAACCCGGCCGAGTTTGTAGACTTTAATATTCCCTGGTCATTCAATATATCGTTCTCATTGAACTTTAATAAAAGCTTTGACCGGTCTGTTAAAAGGTTTAAGACCAATCTTTCTTCCAGTATCAATTTCAATAACAGCTTTAGCTTAACGCCTAAGTGGAACTTTAGCACTAATGGCTATTACGATTTTAACACCAACCGGCTTACACAGCTGACAATGTCTGTATCCCGCGACATGCACTGCTGGCAGATGTCTATTAACGTAATACCGATTGGAGATTACCGTTCTTTCAATATTACTATAAGTCCCAAGTCATCTATACTCCAGGACCTGAGAGTGAACCGCACCAGGACATTTACCAACTATTGATGCTGCAGGTAATAATCTTTCATCAGGTTGAAAGCTTCTTCTTTCAACTGCTGTGTTGTTTTACCCTCTGTTTTTATTGCCGGTAAAAAGTGCATTTCTATTTTATGCGGCCAGAAGAAAAAAGCTTTTTTGGTGGGAAGGACCTTGGTTGTATAAAAAATGACGGAAGGAATAATGGATTTGCCTGTTTCGACAGCCAGCTTAAATGCACCGTCATGAAAACGCTGTAAAGGCTGTGCTGTTTTGTTGCGTGTACCTTCGGGATAAATGCACATGTGTAAGCCCATGTCCAGCACTTCCCTCATTTTATTAAAGCTGCTTCTCCGGCTTTCTTCACTTTTCCTGTCAACCAATACACTGCCGCGTTTATAAATAAGGCCGAACACCGGAATACGTGACATTTCTGCTTTTGCAATCGTTTTATTTGGTCCCGGAATGGCAGGGCTGGAAAGCGGTACATCCATAAATGAATTGTGATTGCACACGACGATATAAGTTTCACCTTTTTTAAAATTGCTTTGGCCTTTAATGATTCTTCTAACGCCGCTAAGCACAAAAAATACTTTCATCCAAAGATGAAAGATTTTAAAAACGTAAACAGTTCTTTTAGGTTCCGGCCATAAGCCCAGCAACCAGATGGGAATGAAAATAAATAAAAGTGAAACAGCGAAAACCAGAAGAGCCCATAAGGCAAAAATTCTTCCCAAAATATTTTTCAAAAAATTCATGTAGTGTTTGATAGAATAATTACACGAATTAAAACGAAATTTTTTAATCAGTAATCAATATCAGTAATGAGCAATCAGAAATGAGTTTGTGCCATGCGTAAATACTTTTTATTGAGAACAGCTTGCAGTAAGCGACCCACTCATTACTTATCGTTCATTGCTACAGCGCCCAGTCAATGGGATCAAGTCCTTTTTTAACCAGGTAAGTATTGGTTTTAGAAAAATGGCGGCAACCAAAAAAACCGTTTTTTGCAGCCAGCGGCGAGGGATGTGCTGCCTTTAATACATGGTGTTTTTTTGTATCGATCAACTCAATTTTTTCCTGTGCAAATTTTCCCCACAACAGGAAAACTATATTTTCTTTTTGCTCTGAAATTGTGGAGATGACGCAATCGGTGAAAATATGCCAGCCAATTTTTGAATGGCTCATCGGTTCTCCGGCTCTTACCGTAAGCGAAGCATTCAACAAAAGTACACCCTGTTCTGCCCAGGGTGTGAGGTCGCCGTTTTCTGGAATGGGAACACCAACATCATCACGCAGCTCTTTAAAAATATTAACGAGAGAAGGCGGTTCGGGTACACCTTTAGGTACTGAAAAGCTTAAACCCATGGCTTGCCTGGGACCATGATAAGGATCTTGTCCCAGGATGACCACTTTCACTTCTTTAAAAGGTGTTTTATCAAATGCATTAAAAATTAAAGGGCCCGGAGGATAAATAGTTTTGTCTTGTGCCTTTTCTGTTTTCAGATGCTCGGCAATTTGCTTGAAGTAAGGTTTTTTAAATTCGTCTGCTAATACTTTCTTCCACGATGATTCAATCTTGACATCCATTCTTTATTATTTGAAGGATGAAGTTAAGAATGAGTAATTAAAAAAGTGATGAGTAATTAATTGTAAGAAGCTGCATATGGCAAAGCTTCAAGTGTATGGACCCGCTGATCAATTACTCATCACTTATTTTACAATTTAACGACCACCATGAGATTTCTCACCGCCTTTTTTGCCGGCTTCACTTGCTTCCCTGCTGTTCCATTCATGACCTGTTCCTTTTTCATGAGAAGCTTTACCACCTTCGCTGGAAATTCTTCTTTGTTCTTCGGGATCCATTGAAGCAAATCCACGGTTTGAATCATTTCCACTTCTTCCTTTTGAGGAGTCGTTATCTCTTCCTGAATTCTGTTTCATACTTTAAATTTTTAAGGTTAACGATGTGCCAATTGCTGAAACTATAATGCCAGATAAATTTCAGTTCAACTATGTAGAACTCAACAACTTTATTTAAATGGATTCTGTTGCCACAGCGCAACGACATGAGGAAAGCCTTTACTGGCAACGGTTTTGATGAGATGATAAGCAAATAGTTGGGTAGATTGAAGTGCCTGCTAA
>JBQCHB010000243.1:0-3970 GCA_051955075.1 Flavisolibacter sp. | reverse complement strand
AAGCAATATCCTGCAGGTTCTACTATCGACAGCGCTAAAATAGTTTTGAAAATGGTGGCGCACGACTATGGCGTTGACAGCATTGCCGATCGTTTAAATAACAACCTTGACGCAGCTCTACAAAAAGCAGACTCTATTGTAAAAAGATATCCAACAAAGCCAAAGGTGTTGATCATCCACTTTGGACAGCAACGCAATCAATATTTTGTTATGGGCACAAGAGGTACTGCCAATGCTATGTTGAAACGGGCAGGCGGTATCAACGCAGCTGACACAACTTCGTTTAGAGATTTAAGTCCTGAAGTAATTGCAAGAGAACAACCTGATGTGATACTTGCCACCGATTTTGGTTGGGACCGGTTAGGAGGCAGTATTGAAAAATTTAAAACACTTCCCGGTATTGCATTAACACCGGCTGCTAAAAACGGAAAGATCTATCGGATAGAAGAACACGATCTTGTATATTTCGGGCCAAGAACAGGTGAGAATATTGTAAAGATGGCAGAGTTGATTCACCAGTAAAAGTTGTTTACTAATCTCTTAACCCTTCACACAAAGTATGTCCGAACTGTTTAAGAAGCATATCGATAAATTTGTCCACATTGACGATGAAGAATTTCTAAATATTTTGACTTACTTCCAGCCTGAAAAAGTAAGAAAGAAACAAAATTTGATGATCGAAGGGCAGGTTTGCAAATACCATTATTTTGTGCTGAAGGGTTGCCTGAGAAAATTTTTTGTCAATGAGAAAGGCGTTGAACAAACGACCGAATTTGCAATAGAAAATTGGTGGCTCACGGATAATATTGCTTATGAACACCGGCTGCCAACGCAGTTTTATATTCAAGCCGTAGAAAATTCGGAAGTTTTAAGAATTGACAATGTTTCGCAGGAGAAACTGGTAACCGCTTTTCCTAAAATGGAACGCTATTTCCGCTTCGTTTATCAACGGGCTTACGGCGCTTCTCAAATGAGAATAAAATATTTGTACGAACTTTCCAAGGAAGCGTTTTATCATCACCTCAACGAAAAATATCCCGAGTTTGTGCAGCGCATTCCTCAATATTTAATAGCCTCATTCCTGGGATTTACTCCCGAGTATTTAAGCGAGATCAGGAAGAAAATCCGTTCTTAAACCAGTTTAAGTTTTTGCTGCTTTTTGGTTTAGATCTTTGCATTCTCAAACAAAATAACTACAATGGAAACAAGAGTAAATGTTAACGAGACGGAGCCAAAGGCGTACAAAGCTATGTATGCTTTAGAAGGTTACATGGCAGCCACTGAATTAGGCAAAACACATAAAGAACTCGTAAAGATTCGTGCTTCGCAGATCAATGGATGTGCATATTGTATTGACATGCACACAAAAGAAGCTTTAAAAAATGGGGAAACGACGCAACGCATTTTTTTACTGGATGCATGGCGTGAAACTGATTTATTTACCGACCAGGAAAAAGTGCTTCTGGCAATGACCGAAGAAATCACACTCATTCATAACCACGGTTTGTCGGATGAGACTTATAAAAGAGCAGAGCAAGTTTTTGACAAGAACTACATTGCCCAAATTATTATGGCGGTAGTAACCATTAATGCGTGGAACAGGATTGCTATCAGCACCAGATTAGAGCCGGGGAAGTAAGGCCCAACAACTGGGAAAATTGACAGCCTTTTGCTTGAAGATTTTAAGAATGTTATTGACTTAGCAGAAAGCATAATAAAAGAAACGCTTTTAAGAAAAAGCTTTTCTTTTAAAAAAATTGTAGAACGGCAAACCGCTGCATATAAGACATAATCCAACGAGGGATAGTTTGGTTTTAGATATCAATGTATTGATCAACAGTGCAAGGCTGAAGATGATGTACAGAACAGGCGCTGCGGGATAGAACGGAACCTTTTCCGTGATGATGCGCTTCATTTTCATTTTTATGAGTGCAGCGGCCATCAAAGCAAAAAATAAAAAGTTGGCGAAGATCAGGCCTGCTATGGTAAAGGCACCGAGCATGGCCACCAGGCCCAAGATCCATCGTTCATTTAATCCCCGTTGCGGCCATCGGGACAATTTTTTAAAAATACCTGTACCAATAACATTGCTCACTACAAGCAGTGTAGCAGTGGTCACACCTAAAACACGTTTTAGCGGAATTCTTGTTTCATCCCGCGATGCAATTGCTTCAGGCCGTGAAACGACAACAAGTTGGTCCATTAGTTTTCGTTTTAAGCATTGAAACCGTAATATTCCGGCCTTGTTTATGGCACAGTTCCCATCATTTATTTCTATCCTTATATCCTTCAGTTCTGCAATGCGTAGCGAAGTTTCCTTTTGCTGTACATCAATTTTTGTTTCGGGAGTTCTTAAAATGAAAGCCCGCACTAAAAAGAACGGGCGAATGAATACACATGAGAAAAGAAGAGATGATGATTATTTTTTAAAAATCAATTCCTGCATCACCTTTCCGCCATACAACTCTCTTAGTTCGTTTCGGGAAACGGCATTTTTATGCTGTGCGTCTTCGCTGCCGAATAGTTGTTCAGAAAGTTTATCCATTTTGTCGTTCAGTCCATCAAGAGCAGCATAATTTTTTACCTGGTAAAGAAGCATCAGGTCCCAGTCGCTTTGTGAAGCAGGCTCTGAAGAAAGTACTTTATAGTCGGTTATAAGTCCCTGCTTTTTTGCCGCTTCCATCATTTTTATCCAGCCTTCGCTCAGGTTTTTTAAATAGAGTGCTCCCATGCCGGATTTGGTTTTAATAAAATCAACCTGCCAAAGCGATCCTTCGCTATAAGGTTTATTGGTTTGTGCCCCGGCATATAATTGCAGCAATAAGAGTGATACAAGGCAAAACGTAAGTGAAAGCATTAATTTTTTCATGATTTGTCGTTTTAGTTTATGTGAAGTGAAATAAGGCCTGGAAACAGCCCGGTGCGTTGGATTGATAAAAGAGCGACAGGTGTAAACGCTATTCAATAACCCGGTATATTTCATCGCTGTGATGCTCCGGTGAAAATGCCTGCGCCCAGAGGTGAGCAAAATTCTTGCTGGAGCTTGTGTATTGCTTTAGCAGCTCATTTTGCTTTTCAAAAGCTTTTTCAAGGTCATCCAGATTTTTCAATTCCGTAATAATGGTTACCTCCCTGCTGTCATGCCCCCACCAATGCCTTATAATTTTTGAACTGGCGAAGTAGGAATTCGGATCCAGGACGTGTTGCTTGTACACTTTGAGGAGCGAATCGAGGTTGGTGTTTTGATTTTCGAGATTTCCATTCAGATACATCGTGTGCATAACAAAGGGCTTGGCCGCACTTTGCGCATGTACACCTAAGGATAGGGCCATAAGCAGAAAGAAGGAACAGAAGAATTTTTTCTTTGTCATAATCGTTGGTTTTAAAAATTAAAAACAAAAAGCTATCAATAAAGCTTTGGTTTACAGCATCAGAAGCTATTGCAAACTTATCTTCCAATCTGGCCGAAGACTTTCTGGAATGGGACAAACTTTGCCAATTTTGGGACATCTTTCTTTTTGTGTCTATGGATAAGAGGGCAGTTGGGGTCACGCCGTCTTTTGATTTGCAAACTCGGAAGGTGTTTGGCCGTATTGCTCTTTAAAGCACTGGGTAAAATAGGAGGGGGTTTCAAACCCGACGGTATATGCTGTTTGGGTAACGCCGTGGCCGGAGGCAAGAAGAGTCGCTGCTTTTTTTAAAAGATACAGCCGGATAATGTCATTTGAAGAAATGTTCAGAATTGGGTTTATCTTTGTGTTCAGGGTGCGGCGGCGCATGTTCATGGCCACCGCAAGCGTTTCCACGTTATTTACAATTGTAGGCTTTTTCAAATAACCTTGAATCGCCGGAAAAGGCGGTTTCAACTTAGGCTGTCCTTTTAAACCTTCAAGAGAAGAAATCATTCCTGTCTCTTCTCCGCAGATGTAACGGCCGGCGCTCGTGTGGATGTGCAGGTCGAGGTCGATGT
>JBQCHB010000242.1:0-4786 GCA_051955075.1 Flavisolibacter sp. | reverse complement strand
TTCAGAGATATTTAAAGGCTGGATAGATATGGATGAAGCAGGTTATATTAAAACCGTTGCCGGCACCTCGAAAACTAATGTGGAAGGCGTGTTTGCAGCAGGTGATGTGCAGGATAAAATCTACAGGCAGGCTGTTACCGCGGCAGGCTCCGGCTGTATGGCAGCTCTCGACGCAGAAAGATATTTATCAGAAAAAGACTTTTGTTTTACAGCTACGGTCACAGGTTTAGTTTTAGAAGAGATGGGCTAAATACTATAATGCAATCCGAGAAAATCCGGTAAAAAAGAAGTAAAAAAAGCACACAGCAAGCATTTATTTATACGCAATAGCTGCGCTGGTGGGGCCTGCTAATGGCAGCAACTCGACTTTTTTAAAGCCTGCTGTTTTTGCCCAGCGTTCAAAATCACTCAAAGTATAATCAAATGCATCACCATTTTCAATGAGCATATTTAAGCTCATTAACATGCCGAAGGTATTTTGTCTTCTATCGTTATCAATGATGTTTTCAATTGCCATGAAGGCACCACCATCGGTTAAGGTGTCATAAATTTTTTGAACGAGCTGCTGTTTTGTGTTTTCATTCATACCATGCAAAATATTCCCCATTGTTATCAGATCAGCCTTTGGCAATGGGTCCTTCAAAAAATCACCGCCAACAACTTTGATGCGATCGCTCAAACCAAAACCGTCAATCTTTTTTTGGGCAACCGGTGCAACCGGTGGAAGATCGAAGGAGGTGCACTCTATGTCCGGGTGATGTAAGCAAACCTGGATGCTTAACCATCCATCTGCACCACCAACATCTAACAATGTTTTGTATTGATTAAAGTCAAACTGTTTGGTCAGTGCCATAAAGTTGCCTGTTTGTATGCCGCTCATGGCATCCATAAATTCCTGCAGTGCAGCTTCATCTTTATACAACTCACCAAAGAAATCCATGTTACCATCGCTTTCTTTAGCCTCGTTTTGTGGTTTCCCCGTTGCCAATGCTTTATCCAGATCATCCCAGAATTTATAAAGACGTGAGTTAGACATTTCCAGGATGCCACCCATATAGCTTCTTTTATTTTTGTCCAAAAACAGATCGGTATCTCCGGCATTTGAATAAGATGCATTTTGCAGTAAACCTTCTCTTTTAAGGAAGCCTAATGAAACCAACGCATCTAACCAATCATACACATGCCTTTTACTGCAATTCAAATTCAGTTGCTGTTTGATTTCTTGGGCAGATAATGGTTGTGGAGCGAGCAGCGTGAACAAATTGAATTTTACGGCGGTAAGTAAAACTTTGGATGCCCAAAAGCCCATTCCTACCTGCATGATTTTAGAAGGGTTTAACACTGCGGTGGCTGTTTGAGGTGTTTGGGTAGATGATGCTGCAAGCATGTTCGTTGGTTTAAAAAGAGTAATAGGAAGTCTGTCTTTATAAAGGTAACGAATTGCATAATGAAGTCCTGACCGTGAACCTTAGTTTGCAACTGGTTGGTTAAGGTGTCTACTTTCTTTCAACTGGGGATCTCAATGTGTTAAGGGGTTCCTTATTGCAGGTACAGTGATTTTGAATTTGCTAAATGTTTAGTATTCTGAGTTGTGGACAGATTTAGCCTCCTGATATTGCAAAAGACTTCAAATGCCACTCAGTGAGGTTGGATCCAGTCTAAATAAAGCCAGGAAAGCCTTAAGAGAAATGATCTTCGTATCAGCATGGTGACATAAGCTATCCTTCGTTTTTTTTCGGCTTTCGCCAGGTTTGTTTCCTTATTCGTAAGATCTAAAAAATGCGACAGGAACGCGCTCAATATTCTACTCAAGGTAGGCTGTCTTTTGGTTAATTTGCGCAATACCAAGCGACTTCTAAATGTTCCTTCCTTAATACATTAAATTCCTTCTTTCGTAAACCGTTTTTCTGATTCCTACACTCAAACAATCCTGGCTGAACCATTTTTGCGGCAAAATAAAGTGACAAAATTCTCTAAAATGACAAGACTGTTTTTGACTTTCTGCATTCTGGCACTTTCCGCATCATCTTTTGCCCAAACTCAAAATCAGCTAACAGGAAGTATCAAAGGAATTATCACAACAAGCGACAATAAGCCTCTTGTCTCTGTTACCATTCGGTTGAAAGGAACAAAAAAGGCTGCTTTATCTAATAGTGAAGGGGCTTTCACAATTGACAATATACAGCCCGGTAATTACGATCTCGAAGTATCAAGTATCGGCTATCAGCCATTGGAAAAAGAAGTTGCCGTTACAGCGGGCAGCACCACTGATATTTCTATACAATTATCAGAGGGGCCAACTCAACTGGCAGAGGTGATTGTTTCTGCCGGACGAACCAGGGAAACGATTGACGAGGTGCCTTCCTCTGTATCCATTGTTGGATTGAGAACCTTACAGCAAAACGTCAATATTACCACCAACCTGGGCGACATTCTGGAAAATCGTGTCTCTGGGCTTGCCCCCAGCACCGGCCTTAGCAGCAATTTCGGACAAACGCTTCGCGGCCGCAGCCTGCTCATCATGGTTGATGGAGTGCCGCAATCCACTCCGTTGCGCAATGGTGCTATGGATCTTCGTGCCCTGGATCCTGCTGTCATCGAACGAATAGAGGTCGTAAAGGGTGCTACGGCCATTTATGGAAATGGTGCTGCAGGCGGGCTTATTAACTATTTCACACGCAATCCAAAAACAAGCAAGCTGCTGAACAGCCGCACCTCAGTAGGTACAACCGGCTCGCTGGTAAAACGTTCCCACAGCATGGGGGGCAGGCTAAGCCAATTATTTTATGGCGATAAAGGAAAATTCAGCTATGTGGTAAGTGGCGTGTACGAGCAAACCGGCGAACAAAAGGATGCCGATGGTGATGTGTTACCGCCGGTGTATGGCCTTGGCGAAACAGAGTCCTATAATGCCTTTGCAAAACTTGGATATAACTTTAATGCAAATCAGAAGGTGCAAGCCACATATAACTTTTACAGCAGCCGGCAAACGACCAACTATCTTACCGTGAACGGCGATTATAAGGATGGCAAGAAAACTACAGCTACACTAGGACAGAGTAAGGGTGTTCCGCAAGGAGTAAGAGGAAATCACAATTTAAACGTTCAATTTTCCGGTCAAACCGGCATTGCCAACACACGTTACGATGCCGATGTTTATTACCAAAGCGTGGACAATGTATTCTTCTATTCAGAAGTGTTCCTAGATGGCGGGGTGTCCCGTATTCTTTCCAAAAAAAATGGAGCCCGCTTAGTTTTGAACACACCCGTTTTATTAAATAATATTGATGTCAATTTTACTTACGGCTTAGACGCACAAAGAGACATGACCTCGCAGCCTTTGGTGGATGGGCGGACATGGGTTCCTGAGATGAATATGTTTAACCTGGCACCTTTTGTTCAAACAAAATTTACACTATTTGACAAACTGGTGCTGAAAGGCGGTGTCCGTTATGAAAAAATCAATATCGGTGTAGATGATTATGCAACACTACCTACGAAAAATACAGCAACAGGAGCCCTTACTCCATCCATGAATGTGAATGGTGGCAATATAAAGTACAATGAAGTGGTATCTAATGTTGGACTCCGTTACAACCTGTCAAGGTATTTCTCACCTTATGTGAGCTTTTCACAGGGATTTAGTGTTTCTGATATTGGGTTGGTATTGCGGTCAGCAAGAGTCAACGACATTGCCAAAATTAATACGGAGGCTGTGATTGTAAACAGCTATGAGGCAGGCTTTGTTAGCAAGGTAAAGAACCTCCGCTTTGAAGCCACCGGTTATATCAGCAAATCAAGCCTGGGTGCCAACAGCGTGTATGACAATGGTGTCTTTGTCGTGGTGCGAACGCCGGAACGTATTTATGGATACGAACTGGCTGCAGATATGCAGGTAACAAAAAATTTAGAGGCTGGCCTTTCTTATAGCTATGTGGAAGGCAAAATAGATGCAGACAACGATGGTAAATATGATGGCAGCAAAGATGATTATTTGCCGGGGCAACGGATTGCACCACCTAAATTAACCGGGCATATTGACTATGCGGTTGTGCCAGGTAAGCTGAATGTGCTGTTACAATACACCGGCATTATGAAAAGAGACCGTTTTGCGAGAAACAGCAGCGGTTCCTACGATCCTTATAAGGCGCCGGTTAAAGCGTATAACCTGTTCAACACATCATTTGGATACAATTTCAATGAAAGCACTTCGTTGAACTTAGGCGTCGAAAATATGTTTAACGAAAACTACTTCACTGCCCGTTCGCAGTGGGGTGCTTTCAACGATAGTTATACAAAAGGCAAAGGTGCGTCCTATCGCCTTACCTTAAATGTGAAGCTGTAACTTTGACTGATAAACTCCAATTGTGGTCCCGGCTTGCCGGGACTATTGGTTTAATAAGACATGAAGTTGAAAAAACTGGTTGGTAAAATTCATTTATGGCTTGGTCTTGCAACCGGGCTTGTGGTTTTTATCCTTGGCCTGACAGGTGCTATTTATTGCTTCGCCCCCGAGCTGCAAAGTCTTCAGCCTTATCGTACGGTGGAGAAGATCAATAAAAGTTTTTTGCCTCCTTCGCAAATACAGATGATTGCCGAAAATCATTTGCCGGGAAAGTCACCTCAACGGATCTATTATGACGCCGGAGACAAAGCAGTGATGGTTTTATTCTCAAAAAAGGAGCAATATAATTATTCAGTTTTTATCAATCCTTATAATGGGGAGGTGTTAAAGGTGCGGAATAATGACCGGGATTTTCTTAGCCTTGTTTTAAAAATACATCGT
>JBQCHB010000241.1:0-7117 GCA_051955075.1 Flavisolibacter sp. | reverse complement strand
TACAAGAGGTTTTTTTATATCAACTGTCCGATAATTAATGCTTTGGCTTTAACTGGTTTTTGCTTATAAATACTCTTCCGCCTTTTTCAGTGATCCAATAGTACTTATTACCATCATCCACATAAATGGTTTGACCATTTGGGCCTACCCATTCATCCGATTTTTTATCAGTAAGCCTGGCCTTACCTTTTGTAGCGAGTTCGGCTGTTTCATTACCTACTTTCTTGGCGCCTTTCTTAAGGCCATGACCAGCTTTCTTTGCACCTTTTTTAATGCTATGGCCTACTTTCTTCACAGTGCTCTCATGTTTGGTTGTATCCTGCTGTGCATGCAGTGGCGTTGCAAAGCTTAAACAAGCCATTACAAGCGCAAATCCAAATATTTTTTTCATGGTTAGATATTTTATACCTAGTAGCATTATCTAAAACGATGCCAGTAGCAAAAAAATGCATTGCAAATCAACCACTGGCTTTTTTACGCATATTTATGCTAAAGACCAATATTCGTCCTTCCATTCATGTAATAAAACATGCCACCCAATGGTGGAATGAGCACTACAAGGATCGTCCAGAATGGCCGGCTTTTCGAATTGAGCTCGTGATTGGTAAATACATCAATCATACTCCATATCCAATGAACTGCACCAAGCGCAATGCCCGACAGTTTCAAATAATCGCCAATCATAAAATCATCTGATCTTAATACTACTCCCAATAACAAGAGTAAAAAACTTACTGCCCCTAAAATAAAATTGGGATGAATTGCTGTTTTGTTAAGTGTGATCATTTTTTTATTATTAAATGTGATTTATTCCTTTTTCAGTCGTTGCATAGGCACAAGCGTAAATTGTCGAATACGCTTCTTAAACGTCATCATTTTCTGCTTTGGTGATAAGCACCATACGTTGCGGTTTTCTGTTCCAGGCGGTAGTACCATTTGCCTCCGTTTAACTGTTCAACCAATTTCAGCATTTGAAATGACCAAGGTATTCCAGGGATTCCATTTTTAGCTTTTATCAAATCGCGGAAAAGAACATGCCAACAGGTGATTTCACAATAACAAAAAAATTTTTCCTTCTTTTTCTTCGAGCCTGTAGGTTATAATTTTTTCTTTGGCTGGCCCAGCCTTTACTGCACCGGATTCTACATCGAACTGGGATCCATGCCAGGGACATTGAACCGTGCCGCAAATCAAAGTTCCATCTGTCAGGGAACCGCCACGGTGCGTACAATGGTCGCTAAAAGCAACATAACCTTTTTCAGTACGTCCAATAACAATACGCTGCTTGTTTACATGCACCAACTTCATGGCATTCAATTTCAATTCTTTTGCATCTGCCACCTGTATTTTTTGATCATTTGTATCAAAATATGCTTCTTTCCACTTACCTGCTTCTGCATAGCGGTGATCAATACCTATTTGATTGCGATGGACCAGTGTGCCCCCCATCCATCCTGCAATGGATAGAAGGATAACACCAATAGCCTCTGCAATGATTACGACAGACGTATTTGCATTTTCTTTTTGCCTGTAAAAAACAATAACAATAAAAAGAACCAGGTTAACCACATTAATAAGTGCATGTTTGGTAGCCCGTTTTTTAGCAGAGCTTTTTGGAGGAACCGTAAAGAAATAGTCAATAGCACCGGGCACAGCGGCCAATATGGCACCTATAATGCCGGCTATGGCTGAATAATAACCTGTTTGCCAAAAACTATGATTACCTGTTATTAACGATAATAGGTCAAAGACAAAAGCACCTATAAAAAAAGCAATGGGTAGCGACACTAAAATAGGATGGATGGGGTGCGATTTGATACTGGCTTTACTTTTCATACAGTTACACAATCAAAAATCTTACCCTGAGCAATAACGTTACATCATGCAGTTATAAAAAAACAGGCTCAACATTTCTTTATAGAAATGTTGAGCCTGGGCAAGAGAAAATTTAAAAGTTCATTTCATCTGCACTAGGGCCATAACTTCCCGGAATCGGAATATTTAAGAGACGCAGATAAACACCGAGTTGTGCCCGGTGATGTATCGTTTGTGCTAAACTCATGCGAATAACTTCATATTTTGTAGAAGTGCTGTAAACCTGGTCACCAGTGCGCACTGTCCAGTTAGGTAGTAAATCTGCTTCGGTTGCAGATGCTAAAGATTTTTTTCCATCTTGCAGAGATCGTTCAAAATACTCCACTAATTCTTTTGTGTTGTTTATTTCTACAGGTTGATAAGGATTATTTGCAAAGTCAAGTTCATCGGTTTTTAATGCCATTGAGATCCAGCCGGGTAATTCGGCAACATGCGTGGACAGTCTTTTCAGTGTCATGCTTTTTTCATGCGGTTTCCAGTCAAATTTATCCGATGGAACTCTTTCCAACATTTTTCGTGTAGTGGCCGCTTCTTTTTCCAGTTCTTGTGAAAGTAATTGAATGATGTTCATGGTTTTTATTTTTTTGTGAACACAAAGAAAAATAGGCCCGGTGACAACCCTATGGCAGTCCGAAAAATGGCTTCTAAAAATTTTCAGTAATTCACCGGAAGCAATTGCATGTAATCGTTTAATGCAATGTGATCTTTTTTGAGAAAAGGTTCAGCGGTATTCTTTATTTGTAAAATTCTGTTCACTTTAAAGTCGCGGTAATCTTCCCGAACATGACACCAACCCACAAGATGCCAGCTAAAAGCGTAAAAGATCAGTCCCAACGGTTCTATCCGCCGCTGGCTTACTTCCTCTTTTTTATTGTGGTAACTGATTTGCAAAATGGTTTTGGAAGAAATAGCTGTTTGAATGAGCGATAAATATTCAAAATCATTTTTTATACATCCCGGTAATTGAAACCGCATGTTTTGCGTAAGTGTTTCGAGTGCTTCTTTTTCTTTGGTTCGCAATACGGCTTTTATTTTATTGAGTGCTGCTGAATAATGCAACTGAATAGATTTATCAGCAAAGCCCTGCACCATGGTTTCCATTAATAATAAGGCAGCTGCCTGCTCCGAAGTAAAAGAAACTGGCGGCAAAAAATAGCCCGGAACAATAAAATAACCGCGGTGTTGCTCAAAACTCACCGGGATGCCTTGCTCCGATAACGCCTTAACATCGCGGTAAACTGTACGGACGCTAATGTTGAATTTATCTGCAATGGTTTCGGCCGTTACATATTTTTTTGACTGCAGCAAAGTAAGTATGCCAAACAAACGGTCAATTCTGTTCATAAAGATGGCTGTCAATAAAAAGTGTCGTTCAAATATAGAGAAGTAATTCTTTGGTGCTTAACCCCATGATCTTTAAAAAGAAAAAGCCTCAACTAAGTGAGGCTTCAATTATTATACAATCATTTTTTTAGGCAACTTTCATTTTATTTCTTCTTTCAAAACCATTTTGTTGTGCTTTGGCAGAAGACGGTGTAATGGTACTGCCTTCTTTTACTTCAAAAGGGTGTTCCAATGCAGGTATTTTTTTGCCAATCAGTTTGTTGATGCTTTTTAAGTTGCCCATTTCTTCACGGCCATCGCAAAACGAGAAAGCCATGCCACTGGCGCCAGCCCGGCCTGTGCGGCCAATGCGGTGCACATAAGTTTCAGCAACATCGGGTAAATCAAAATTGATCACATGCTCCAAGGCATCTACATCAATGCCACGGGCTGCAATGTCTGTGGCCACCAGCACTTTCAGTTTTCCTCTTTTAAAATTATTCAATGCATTTTGCCGTGCTGCCTGCGATTTATTGCCATGAATAGCATCGGCGGCAATATTGGCCTTTTTCAAGTCTTTCGCAATTCGGTCGGCGCCGTGCTTAGTACGGGTAAATACCAGTGTTCGCTGAATATTCTTTTCGTTAAGCAAATGCACCAGCAACGATTGCTTTTGTTTTTTATTAACAAAATAAACCGATTGCTCTATTTTTTCTGCGGTGGAAGAAACAGGCGTGACTTCCACCCGGACAGGCGATTGTAATAAAGAGGCTGCTAATTCTGCAATTTGGGGCGGCATAGTTGCAGAAAATAACAAGGTTTGTTTTTGCCTTGGTAATTGCCTGATCAGTTTTTTTACATCATGAATGAAACCCATGTCCAGCATGCGGTCGGCTTCGTCGAGTACAAACATGTCAAGATGATCAAGATGGATATAGCCCTGGTTCATGAGGTCGAGTAACCTGCCCGGCGTAGCAATTAAAATATCGGTTCCGTTGCGCAGGGCAATGGTTTGCGCATGCTGCGACACACCACCAAAAATCACTTCGTGTTTAATACCTGTATAACGGCCGTATGATGCAAAACTTTCACTGATCTGCACTGCCAGTTCCCTGGTAGGCGTTAAAATCAGCGATCGTATATGCCTGTAACCTCTCGTTTGACTCTGTTCTTTATAAAACAATTGAAGCATGGGTATGGCAAAAGCTGCCGTTTTACCGGTGCCGGTTTGCGCTAAACCCAAAATATCTTTTCCTTGTAATACTACCGGTATGGCTTGTTGTTGTATCGGGGTAGGTTCAGTATAACCTTCCCTCTTAAGAGCCTTCAATATGGGCTCTATGAGACCTAGTTGTTCAAATAACATGAAATAAAATCCTTTTGATTAAAAATTAAGCTCTTGTATGGGAGCTTTTCTCATCATTAAGACCAGATGAGCTTCTACGGAATAGGGGAGAAATTTATCAAGTCGTAATAGAGTAACACGATAAAGGTAATATAATGTTTCTAAAGAGTTTGATAAAAGGTCAGCAAAGTTGAAAGGTTGATTAAGTTGAGGGGTTGAAAGGGAAGGCGATTGAGTTATCAACCATTCATTCTACTCAGCTTGCCAACTTCTACAAAACAACCTCTTCCATTGGTATTGCTTTTGCAGTTCCTCAATAAACGCCATCATGGAGCAGAGGCCCAATAATGAACTTTATCCTTTTTACATAAAAGCACCGGCTGTATTGCTTGGCCTCGTGTTAGCTGTATTCATTTTATACGTGTTGGCATCTGTATTTGTGCCGCTGGCATTTGCGGTTCTTTTTGCCATATTGCTCAATCGCCTCTATGTACGGCTGGAGCGAAGCATGCCCAAGGTGCCTGCTATTATCCTTACCCTTCTTATTGCAGTTTTGTTACTATTGGCATTGTTCTATTTTCTTTCTACACAGATCGCTGGCTTTATGAACAGCCTGCCATTACTAAAGGAAAAAGTGATTACGCTTTTACACGAGCTGCAACACTGGACGAAAAATAAATTAGGTATCAACGTAGATAAGCAGGTAGCTAGCGTTACCAACGGTTTTAATAATGGCGGCGGCGATATGATCACGAACACATTGGGAACGCTTGTGGCAAGCCTTGGTGTAGTGGTGCTGATTCCTACCTATGTTTTTATGTTGCTCTATTACAAGCCACTGATACTTGATTTTCTGTTCCAGGTTTTTAAAGAAGAAAATTCGCTGCGGGTGGCAGAAATTTTAAGCGAAACAAAATCAGCTGTTCAAAGCTTTATGATAGGCTTGTTAATTGAAACGGCCATTGTCTGCATTTTAAATAGTATTGCGCTTTTGCTGATTGGTGTGCCATCAGCCATTGTCATTGGCGTCATTGGTGGCATACTCAATATTCTTCCCTACATCGGCGGCATTGTAGCTATTGCCTTGCCTGTGCTGATGGTGACAATAACAAGGGATGGATATACCGGGCAATTGCTTGTTATCGGTGCTTACGCAATTATTCAATTTATTGACAACAATATTTTGGTACCGAGAATTGTGTCAAAAAAGGTGCAGATCAATGCGCTTATTTCGATTGTAATTGTTTTATTGGGCGGTTTGTTATGGGGCGTATCCGGTATGTTTTTGTCCATTCCTTTTATTGGTGTTTTAAAAATAATTTTCGACCGCATAGACGATCTTAAGCCCTGGGGCCGTTTGCTCGGCGACGAAGTGCCAACTGAATATAGCGGGTTGGTCTGGCAAAAGAAATGGACACGCATTTTCAGGCGGCTGCAACAAAAGAAAGAAAGCGAAGCAAATGCTGCAGATGACACTTCATCCGCATCGGGCTAAACAATAAAGATGCAGGCCAGCCTTCGTTTTTCGCACAATTTGCTATTTTAAAAGTTCATTTTGGCACGTTTTTTCTTTGTAAAGTGCAGATGCAAACAGGTATAAGAAAATATCAAAGGATCAGGCTTCACCGCATTGATGTGAGAGACGTAAATACCGTGTTGGCCTATGCGGCTTCTATGATGCTTACAGGCATTCCTCCCGAAGTGTGCGAGACTACAATTAATGAAGTGTATTGCTCTGTAAAAAAGTCTATTTCTAATTTGCTGCACTAAACACAGTGGAGTTAAGCTGCTGTTTGTAAAACATCTTCTTTTAAAAGATATACCTGTACTTGCAAATTGATCTGCATTAATTTAAAATTGATCATTACTTATTTTCGCCCAAATTTTCTTGCATGGCATGGCTGATACTCGTACTGGCTGGTTTGTTTGAAGTAGGATTTACAACCTGTTTAACCAAGGCAAAAGAATCTAATGGAAGCGCTTATTTTTTGTGGCTGCTTGGCTTTATTGTTTCGGTAAGTCTAAGCATGTGGCTTTTATACAAGGCCACACAAACCCTGCCCATGGGAACCGCTTATGCCGTATGGACAGGCATTGGCGCTGCCGGTACAGCCATTATCGGCATTCTTTTTTTTAAAGAGCCGGCAAGCTTATGGAGAATATTTTTCATTACCACTTTAATTGGTTCTATCATCGGGTTGAAGTATGTTTCTAATCATTAGAAAACGGCCATTAGGGAAACTTCAGACTGCAGCAACAATAAACTTTCAAACCTTTCGCCTACATTGCCGTCCATTAAAATAAACCTATGATAACAATGAATATAGATGCGCCCTGCCTGAAAGGATTGATGGTGCATTGCGTGGGTAGTAAAAATAATGCTGAAGCGCTGCATATTTCAAACGATAGTTTAGAACTGGATACAGAAACTATGAAGTTGCTGCAGGATGGTTTTCTGTATAAATTCAAAACGATTCCGGAGCAATATTCTTTTCATCATACTTCTTCGCTGCAGTTCAATGAAGTGTATAGCTTCTGCCGGCAATTGTTTAGCGATGTTGCACAGTTACCCTC
>JBQCHB010000240.1:0-6227 GCA_051955075.1 Flavisolibacter sp. | reverse complement strand
TGCTTTGAGCATACGCATACATACCAATGAATTAGTGAAGCGTTATGGTGCCCGCACGGTGGTAAACCATGCTTCCGTTGAAGTAGGACAGGGAGAAATTGTGGGCTTGCTGGGACCCAATGGCGCAGGCAAAACCACTACGTTTTATATGGTAGTGGGGCTGATAAAGCCAGACGAAGGTGAGGTGTTTTTGGATGAACACAATATTACACCACAGGCCATGTATAAAAGGGCGCAAATGGGCATTGGTTATTTGCCACAGGAGCCTTCTATTTTCCGTAAATTAAGTGTGGAAGATAATATCAAGGCTGTGCTGGAAATGACGAAGCTTTCCAAAAAGGAACAAAAGGAAAAGCTGGAGTCGCTGCTGGATGAATTTCGTTTGCAGCACGTACGCAAAAGTAATGGTGATGTTTTGAGCGGTGGTGAAAGAAGAAGAACTGAAATAGCAAGGGCTTTAGCTGTTGATCCTAAATTTATTTTATTGGATGAACCTTTTGCCGGCATTGATCCCATTGCCGTTGAAGATATTCAGGCTATTGTAGCTAAATTAAAATTCAAGAATATTGGCATCTTAATTACCGACCACAACGTAACGGAGACACTTTCCATTTGCGACAGGGCTTATTTGCTGATTGAAGGCAAAATTTTCAAGCATGGCACTGCAGAAGAACTGGCCGCAGATGAGCAGGTGAAAAAGTTGTACCTGGGTAGAAATTTTGAGTTGAAACGCAAGGACTATTTGTTGCAGGAAATTAATCCTGAAGCATTGCCAGACAGTTTATAGTACTTTAGTTTCCAGTGGTATCAAACCCCTGGCAGTTTGCTATTTTATCCTTTTCCTTTTAAATCCATCTTCTTTCGTATTTTGCCTTGCACATGAAGTTGCTGAGCCCCGCCATATCACGTTTTGCCCGCTGGCGCCTGTGGTCTATGGAGCATTGGTTGAACGATGTAGCAACTACGCAATTCAATGTGTGGCAGGATTTAATCGCTGCCGGTCAATGTACAGAGTTTGGCCGCAAATACAATTTCTCACATATTCAGTCGCTGCACGATTATAAAACCCAAGTGCCGATTCACAATTACGATGATTTGAAACCTTACATCGAACGTATGATGCAGGGCGAAGAAAACGTGTTGTGGAATACGCCGATCAATTGGTTTGCTAAAAGCAGTGGCACCACCAGCGAGAAAAGCAAATTCATTCCCGTTAGCGAAGAGAGTTTAAAAGAAAATCATTACAAGGCTTCGAAAGATGTACTGAGCCTCTATTACGCTTCACACCCTGAAAGCGATTTGTTAACGGGCAAAGGCTTGGTCATTGGTGGCAGCCATCAAATTAGCAGCGTAAACGAAGATGTGCATTATGGCGATTTAAGCGCTGTGATTGTACAGAACTCGCCTTTCTGGAGCAATTGGATAAGAACCCCCGATATGTCCATTATACTGATGGATGAATGGGAAAGCAAAATTGAAAAGCTGGCCCAATCTACTATTGCGGAAAATGTAACCTCCATGGCCGGCGTGCCCACGTGGCTGATCGTGTTGCTCAAGCGGATTTTAGAAATCACAGGTAAGCAAACCATTAAAGAAGTGTGGCCCAGCCTGGAATTATATATGCACGGTGGCGTAAGTTTTACTCCGTACAAACTGCAGTTTGAAAAACTGATTGGCGCTCCTATTAATTATCTGGAGATGTATAATGCCTCGGAAGGCTTTTTTGCAGCGCAGGATGATGTAACCAAAGAAGGAATGTTACTAATGTGCGAACATGGCATTTTTTATGAGTTTATGCCGGTGAGTGAATATGGAAAAGCGCAGCCAAAAACGCTTCAATTAAATGAAGTAGAATTGGGTGTGAATTATGCACCGGTCATTACTACCAACGGCGGATTGTGGAGATATTTAATTGGTGACACCATTCAATTCACTTCTTTGCAACCGCACCGCATCAGGGTTTCGGGCCGGTTAAAACATTACATCAACGCCTTTGGGGAGGAACTGATCATTGACAACACTGATAAAGCTATTGCCATTGCCTGCGAAAAAACCGGTGCTGTAGTAAAAGATTATTCCGCTGCTCCTGTGTATTTTTCTGAAGCACAAAGCGGCGCTCATGAATGGCTGATTGAGTTTGAAAAGGGACCGCATAACTTGCAGGAGTTTGCTTACGAGCTGGATACAGCCTTAAAAACCATTAACAGCGATTACGAAGCCAAGCGGCATAAAGATATTGCGTTGCGCATGCCTTTGATAGAAGCCGTTCCGCATAATACCTTCACCAACTGGTTAAGCAGCAAAGGGAAATTAGGCGGCCAGCATAAAGTGCCGCGGTTGAGTAACGAACGGACGGTGATTGAAGAAATAAAAACCATGATTCACCTGATGTAAAGATTAAAAATTATGCATGAAGCATTAACAGGTAAGATCATTGGTTGTTGTATGCGAGTCCATACATCCTTGGGCTGCGGCTTTCAGGAAGCTATTTATAATCGTTGCCTGCAAATCGAATTCAGATGTGAAGCCATCAATCACATTTGCGAAAAAGAGCTTGCTATACATTATCGGAATGAAATTGTGGGACATCGTCGTGTAGATTTTTTCGTAGAAGATAAAGTTTTGCTTGAGATAAAGGCCGTAAGCAATCTGGAGAATGTTCATTTGGCTCAAGCGCTTAATTATTTGGAAGCTTTTCAAATGCCAATTGGCTTACTCATTAATTTTGGCAGCAAAAGTTTGCAATTCAAACGGCTTTACAACAATAAAATTATTCAATCATTAAATCAGGAAAATCAAGGTTCATGAAATTACTGGAAGGAAAAGTAGCAATTGTAACCGGCGCAGCCCGTGGCATTGGTGAAGGGGTTGCAATAAAGTTAGCCGAACATGGCGCCAACATAGCTTTTACATACGTTAGCGAAAGCAGTGCGGAAAGAGCTAAAGCACTGGAAGAAAAATTAACCGGTCTTGGTGTAAAAGCCAAAGCTTACCGGAGCAATGCAGGCGACTTTGCCGAATGCGAAGCTTTTGTAAATGATGTAGTAAAAGAATTTGGCGGTGTAGATATTTGTGTAAACAATGCAGGCATTTCAAAAGATAATTTGTTACTGCGCATGACGCCGGAGCAATGGGATGATGTAATGAATATCAATTTGAAAAGTGTGTTTAACATGACCAAGCAGGTCATTCGTCCCATGATGAAAGCCAAGAGCGGAAGCATCATCAACATGAGTTCTGTAATTGGTTTAATGGGCAACGCGGGGCAGGGAAGTTACGCCGCTTCAAAGGCGGGCATTTTGGGCTTTACCAAATCGGTGGCCAAAGAATTAGGCAGCCGCAATGTTCGCTGCAATGCCATTGCTCCAGGCTTTGTTGAAACCGATATGACAGGTTATTTAAAGGAAGGTGAACAGGCTGATAAATACAAAGCCGGTATTCCATTAGGCCGCTTTGGTACTACGGAAGATATTGCCAACGTTACACTGTTCCTGGCATCGGACATGAGCAGCTATGTAACGGGGCAGGTGCTGAGCGTGGACGGTGGATTGTATATGTAGTCCGAACCGGGAGTTAGGTGTATTGAAAGGGTTAACGAGAAGATAAAACTTTCACTTCACTATAAACACAGAGTCTTCAAGTACTTGAAGGCTCTTTTTATTTCCCACTAATCTCATAAATCGTATAAATCATCGTTCAGACCTAATGCAGCAGCTTGATATTTTTCTTTTTGATGTAATAGTGCCAAAAAAGCATAGTAGCAATAGAGCGATAGGGCTTCCATTGTTCTGAATGCTCCAGCAGTTCTTCTTTGGTAATTGATGGCAATTGCTTCAACATCTTAACAGCATTTACCAGTGCCAAATCACCAACAGGAAAAATATCGGTTCGTTGCAAAGCATGAATCAAATAAATATCTACTGTCCAGTCGCCAATGCCTTTGAGTTTTTTTAATTCCGTACGAACAATTGCATCGTCACAATTTTCAAACGCTTTAAGTCTGATTTGCCTGGAAAGAATAGCTTTAGCCAACTCCCTGGTGTACATAATTTTTTGCCTGCTGAAATAGCAATTACGCAGTTCTTCATTCGAAAGGCTTAATAATTTCTTAGGAGTAATATTGACAAGTTTTTCCCTGACCTTTTTATACGCCGCATAGGCTGATGCCAAAGACACCTGTTGTTCCAGTATAGTCAGCACCAGCGTTTCAAAACTATTAGGCCGTGTCCACAAAGGCGGATAACCATATTCACGAATCACTTCTTGTAAATCTTTATCCTTCCTGGCAATTTTGTCATAGAGCAGTTGCAAGTTTTGTTCTGTAAACGTTTCGATTTTCATTTAATAATAACATCGCTAAAATAGAAAGAGCCTTCAACCATTGAAGACTCTTTCGGTTATAATAAAATTTTCATCTTTCTCATTAATCCTTTCAATCCATCCAAACCCCGTTCAAACTTTTGCCTTAAATTTTGTGATCGCTTCCCGGGTAAATTTGCTCAATACCAACCGTCCGCTAATCTCAGCACGGCGGAGCAGTAAATCATCCCAGTCTTCAGTGCCCAACCAAAATGTTTTCTTTAGTTCGGCCATTGCTTCCGGGCTGCTGTGTGCTAACTGATTAGCCAATCTTGAAATAGATTCGTCCATACTTTCAACGGAAGGGTGAAGTTCGGCATACAGTCCTTTCCTCCGGGCCCAGTCGCCATTGCGCCATAGGCTGGCATCAATGGATAATTGTGTGAACGCAGATAAACCTATTTTGCGTTGCACGGCAGGGCCTACCACAAAAGGCCCAATGCCAATGGCTAATTCACTGAGCTTGATTTCTGCGCCTTCCAGGGCAATGGCATAATCCAAGGCAGCTGCCAAACCAACACCACCACCCACACATTTGCCATGAATGCGGCCAATGATAAATTTAGGACACTTGCGCATGGCATTGATCACATTGGCAAAGCCGCTAAAGAACAAAAAGCCTTTTTTCTCATTGTCAATATTCATCAATTCATCGAACGAGGCGCCGGCGCAAAATGCTTTTTCCCCGCCGGAGCGCAACACAATCACTTTAGTTTCTTTATCTGTCCCTATAGCATGGATCTCGTTTGCGAGGTCTTCCAGCAGGCGATGTGGCAGCGAATTGCTTTGGGAATGAAAGAACTCAATAGTGGTAATGCCGTTGTGGGTTTCTGAATTTACGTATCCGTTGATGATATCTTTTGCCATAGCTAAGAGTTTTATTTCGCACAGAGCAAAGGAGGAAAAGAGGAATACGACTTGTTTTACTTCCTTTCTATCTGCCCTGTGCGGCCGTGATTATTTCGCGTAGTTGTTGAATAGCCTGGTTATTCCATTCTTCAACAATTCTTCATTGAAGTTAATAAGTAATCCAATTTTCAAATTCGTCAATCTTAAATAAGTAAGCACTTGTTTTTTATGAACCGGCGCAATGCCTTCGATAGATTTTATCTCAACAACTATTTCCCTTTCTACAATTAAATCGGCCCTGAAGCCAACATCCATTTTTACGCTTTCATAATGCACAGCAATTGGCTTCTGTCTTTCTACAAGCAAACCCTTTTTGGTTGATTCATAAGCCAGTACTTCTTCATAAACCGATTCAAACAAACCGGGGCCCAATTCATTATGAATTTTAATTGCCGCTTCTATTATCTCGCCTGTAATTTTGTTTGTCTCCATAATACTTCTCACAAAATATAAAAAGACAAAGTCGTTTACAAAGGCTTTATATCTCTTTTTCTCCTTTGCTCTGTGCGAAACCTTTTCTTTTCACCATCGTCAAAATTGTTGCCACACCCACATGCTCTCCCGTTTCATCCAGCATCTCTACCAACCATTTTACAATGCCTTTGGGAATATCATTTTCATCTTTAGCGTCTTGTGGTAATTTTTCCTTGCAGGTAAAGCGTATTGTTAACTCCGAACCAGGATAAACCGGTTTGGTGAAGCGCAATTCATCAATACCATAGTTTAGCAACACCGGCCCTAAATCACTGCCATCTACAAACAAACCTGCCGCCGCACTCAATACAAAATAGCCATGCGCCACCTGCTGCTCGAACATAGTGCCGGTAAAATCCGTGTCTTTTTTGTGGGCATAGAAGTGGTCGCCACTTAGTTCTGCAAAAGCATCGATGTCTTCACTGGTAATTTTTCTTTTGGTTGTGATGATCTGGTCGCCTACCTGCAATTCTTCAAAATATTTT
>JBQCHB010000239.1:0-5428 GCA_051955075.1 Flavisolibacter sp. | reverse complement strand
TTGTTGCTGAATTAAAATAGATCTTTGATCTTATGGCATATCGCATTTCCTGCAATAACCATACTACCTTGCCGGCAAAATTATTTGATATTTTTAGTGATGAAGGACATTATTTGTCAGAAACAAGGTGGTCTGTAAATCAACAGAGCCTGCGTCAGGGACTATATATATTACTCTTTAACTCTGCAGTAACCTCATCTCTAACAATTGCCTAATGTACAATATTGTATCTGCCGAAATCTTATCAATGTCTACAGTGAATGCTTTAGTGCTTTTCGATACCATTAGGCTTCTTTCTGGTATTCGCTTCACAACTTTAGTAGGCTTCATTTGCCGTTAATCCTTAAATCCCAGCTGCGCAAACGATTTCGCAAACAGCCACTTGCCGGTTAGTCTTTTCTACCTTTATCGGATAATTTTTAAAAAATCAATTATTGTTGATAATGAACCGGAAGCCACAGAACGCAACACCCAGCTTTTTAACTTTATTAGTTTTTGTTTTTTTAAGTATTACCGCAACAGCACAGAAACAAAAAAGCACCGTTTCCTATTCACAGCCAGATACGATACATATTGTAAGTGCAAAAAAAATAAATGCCACTACTGTTGAAGTGCAATTATCTAACCGCCAACACATGCTGCTTGATTTTTATAGCGATAATATTTTCCGCCTGTTTTACGATAGCAATAACGGCTCAATGCATGATCCGGAAGCAAAACCTCCTGCAAAAATTTTGGTAGACGATCCTCGAAAACCGGTTTCAAAAATAGACATCAGCAACAATGGCAATGAGATCAATATCAGCACCGGGAAAATAACAGTTTCCTTAAACAAAGCTTCTTCACGATTCAGAATATTAAATAGCGAAAACAAACCGGTAATAGAATCCCTGGAACCAATAAGGTTTGATAAAAAGCAGACAACGCTTAAGTTAAAAGAAAGCCCGCAGGAATATTTTTATGGCGGTGGCGTGCAGAATGGAAGGTTCTCGCATAAAGGCAAAATCATCGCCATTGAAAACCAAAATAGCTGGACCGATGGCGGCGTAGCATCGCCAACTCCGTTTTATTGGAGCACCAATGGTTATGGCTTTATGTGGTACACGTTTAAGAAAGGGAAATATGATTTTGGTGCAAAAGAAAAGAACGTGGTCAATCTTTCACATGAAACCAATTACCTGGATGTATTTTTTATGGTGGATCAAAAACCTGTTTCATTGCTGAATGACTTTTACCAGCTTACCGGACAACCTGTATTGCTGCCCAAGTTTGGTTTTTATGAAGGCCATTTGAACGCCTATAACCGTGATTACTGGAAAAAAGACAGCACAGGCATTTTGTTTGAAGATGGCAAGCGTTATAAGGAAAGTCAAAAAGACAATGGTGGCATAAAGGAATCGTTGAATGGAGAGAAAAATAATTACCAGTTTTCGGCACGTGCCGTCATTGACCGCTATAATGCACACGATATGCCCCTGGGTTGGATATTGCCAAACGATGGATATGGTGCAGGCTACGGTCAAACCGGTACGCTGGACAGCAATATCCTCAACCTGAAATCTTTTGGTGATTATGCAAGGCAACATGGCGTACAAATCGGGCTTTGGACACAATCAGATCTTCACCCCAAAGACAGCATCAGCGCTTTATTGCAACGCGATATTGTAAAAGAAGTAGGTATTGCAGGTGTAAGAGTGTTGAAAACCGATGTTGCCTGGGTAGGCCAGGGTTATTCCTTCGGTTTAAATGGCGTGGCCGATGTAGCGCATATCATGCCTGAACACGGTAATGGTGCCCGGCCTTTTATTATTTCGCTGGATGGATGGGCGGGAACACAACGCTATGCAACCGTATGGACAGGCGACCAAACGGGTGGCCTGTGGGAATACATCCGCTTTCATATTCCCACTTATATTGGTTCCGGATTGTCAGGACAACCCAATATCACTTCTGATATGGACGGCATTTTTGGTGGAAAAAATCCAATTGTCAATGCAAGAGATTTTCAATGGAAGACGTTTACACCTATGCAGCTGAATATGGACGGATGGGGCGCCAATGAAAAATATCCTCATGCGCTGGAAGAGCCTGCCGCGTCTATCAACCGCACCTATTTAAAATTAAAGTCTCAACTTATTCCATACACTTACAGTATTGCCCACGAAGCTGTTAGTGGTTTGCCTATGATGCGTGCAATGTTTTTGGATTATCCAAACAACTTTACACTTGGAAAATCTACCCAATACCAATATTTATATGGTCCCTATTTTTTGATAGCACCCATATACCAGGAAACTAAACAGGATGCACATGGCAATGATATACGGAATGGAATTTATTTGCCAAAAGGCCAATGGATCGATTATTTCTCCGGCGATGTGTATGAAGGCGATCGCATCATCAACAATTTTGATGCACCCATTTGGAAACTGCCTGTGTTTGTAAAGAGTGGCGCCATTATTCCAATGACGCTCCCTAATAACCATGTTACAGAAATCAACAAAGGCCTTCGTATTTATGAAGTATATCCTGCAGGCAAAACTTCTTTTACCCAATATGATGATGACGGGCTTACAGAAGCTTATAAAAAAGGAGAAGGTGCTACAACGCTGATTGAATCTTCTGTAGAAAACAGTGTTGCCACTATTACTGTTCATCCTACAAAAGGAAATTTTGATGGCTTTGTAAAAAACAAAACCACTGAGTTCCGCATCAACCTAACACAACCACCCATAGGTGTAATAGCGAGAATTGGGAAGAAACCTGTGAAGCTAACAAAGGCAAGATCCAAAGAAGCTTTTTTAAACAACACGAATGTTTATTTCTACGATGCAGCACCCAACCTGAACCAGTTCGCTACACCGGGAAGTGAGTTTGAAAAAGTGGTAATAAGCAAAAATCCGCAGTTGCTGGTAAAACTTGGAGCAACAGATGTTGGTATGAATGCTGTAACGGTTATCGTAAATGGTTTTCGTTTCGCTCCTGCCCAAAATTTAAGTACATCATCCGGCACTTTGACGGCACCGCCAAATGCACAGGTATTAGATTCGAACACTGAAGCCTACACATTGAAACCAAGTTGGGGCAAAGTACGCAACGCAGATTATTATGAAATTGAATTTAACGGGCAGCGTTACAGTACCATTACCGATACTGCTTTATTGTTTGATGATTTAACACCTGAAACAAACTACACATTCAAACTACGTTCAGTGAACAAAGCGGGCACTTCGGGCTGGACAACGTTTACCGCCAAAACAAAAATCAATCCGCTGGAATTTGCTATTAAGAACATTACAGCGACAATAACAGTACCTGACCAGGAAGACAATGAAATCTCCAAATTATTTGATTTTGATGAGAGCAGCATGTGGCATACAAAATGGGGCGCAAAAGCTGTTCCTTTTGACATCGTCATGGATTTAATGTCGGTAAACCAGCTTGATAAGATACAATACCTGCCGCGCAGCAGGGGCAATGGAATTCTACTGAAAGGAACCGTTTCTTACAGTATGGATAAAATCAATTGGATGGAAGCGGGTGCATTTGATTGGGCTAAAAACGGTGATGTAAAAGAGCTTATTTTCAACAATCACCCAACGGCCAGGTATATTAAAATAGCAGTTACTGATGGCGTAGGCGCCTATGGCTCGGGCCGGGAGTTATATGTCTTTAAGGTTCCCGGTTCTGCCAGCTTTATTCCAGGCGATATTAATAATGATCAAAAGATCGATAACAACGATCTCACTTCTTATATTAATTATACCGGTTTAAGAAAAGGCGATAGCGATTTTGAAGGTTATGTGAGCAAAGGAGATGTAAATAAAAATGATTTGATAGACGCTTACGATATCTCTAATGTAGCTATTCGTTTAGATGGTGGCGTGGCAGCAGGCGAAAAAGATAGTTTGAATGGAAGCATCGACATCAGTACTGCTGAAAGATCATACAATAAGAATGAGGTTATCGAGGTAAAAGTAAAAGGCATCAACCTGAAGTCAGTAAATGCAGTAAGCTTTGCATTGCCTTACGATGCACAGGATCTTGAATTTATAAGCATCACTCCGGTGAACATGAAAGAGATGGAAAACATGAGCAATGACCGCTTGCATAGCAATGGCAAAAAAGCATTGTACCCCACTTTTGTAAATGTAGGCGACCAGGAAACATTGGAAGGAACAATAGACTTATTCACCATAAGATTTAAAGCCAGGCACAAAGTAAATTTCAACCTGAAACCGGTTGATGGCATACTGGTTGACAAACATTTGAATACAATAAAGTTCTGATCTCTTTTATGCTGAAAGACTCACTCCTTGTGGAGTGAGTCTTTTTAGTTGGAATTTATTTCACAATTAAAAGCTTAGAGTATTTATTATCATTCGCGATGCTGCCGTTCTTATTGACTAATACCGATCAAAGGCTGCGTCATTTCATATCCGAAATGATTGGCTGCTGCTGCGTTAAAGCCCTTATGGAATAGTAAATAACAGTCGAACCGGGTTTTTCCATCCTGGTCAATTTTGAAGTTGGTGTGCCAGTAATTATTCATGGCATATAAAAAAAGATCGGATGATGGAGATACGCTACGCTCCCACCTTTTGTAACCATTGCTAACCAATTCTTCGTTCTCTATTTTTCCTATCTCAAACAAGGCACCCTGCGGACTGCAAATTGTTATGCCATCATTAGCATTTGAAACGTCTATCCATCTTTGAACAGAGAAAAAATCTTTGTTAGCACCTGGCGTTTGGTCTTTACCGGGAATAAAATATTCATCACCCATACCAATGCGTACTGTTGGTTCGGGCAGAGAAAACGGAAAAGCAACATGCACAGATTCCTTTTCACGAACAGCTTTTTTATCAATTTCTACTGACAGCTTTACATAATCTGCAGCGTTGTATTGGCTAATTTCATACACCACTTCATTGGCGCCTTCCATATTGCAAGCGATTCTATATTGTTTCAACAGAGGGCCGTTTTCCACCAGTTCAATATTTTTTACGGATGTTAATGAATGTATGTTGGGATTGCGCCCATTTACATATATTGCCTGGAGCAAGCCAGGAAATTCTTTGCTGTCTGTCCACTGCTTATTCTGCGTGTTTACAGTTTTTAATGCACCGGTAATGCTGTCAATGTTATAAGTGATCGTCGACTGAAATAGCGGCACTTCTTTCTCTTTTACATCGGAAAAGCGATAACTTTTTTCTCCTCCGGCGGGAACTTCGCTTGCATAAAAAACCAATTTATTTTCTGGCCGTTTTTGCACAATAACCGCCTTGCCATTTTCATCTGTCAGCGTATTTCCGGTAAATGATGACGGGTAAGACGCTTCCACATAACCACTCCTGGCCCACGGAAGCGTATTGAGCACCGTAATTGAATTTGGTTTGGCGATAGCCTCTTTCAATGCCTGCTCAAT
>JBQCHB010000238.1:0-2770 GCA_051955075.1 Flavisolibacter sp. | reverse complement strand
AATTAAAAGAGAAATAATAAATTAATTTTAGCAGGCTTTCAAAAGAAATTCATGATATATTTGTTTAAACGAATTGCTATTATCAAAGCATATAAAAATAACGGCGAAGAAAATCTCGGGAAATAAAGTTGAACAGCAGATAAACAAATAACAGTATATTTTATTTCCGGACATTTTCTGTTTTGAAGAGAGGCAGCTTAATTCTAAAAATTTCAAACCAAAAAGTTTTTATACAATCATCTTTTATAAAATCCCAATCATACAGTTATGGAAAAAACAATTAAGCCCGACAAATTATTTGTAGCAAGCTGCCTTGCGCTTTTAGTAACCTCATTATCCTTTGGCATTCGTGCAGGAACGATGAGTGCATTAATGGTTCAGTTTCATTTGGATGGCAAACAAATGGGATTAATTGCCGGCACCGCTTTCTGGGGTTTTCCCCTGGCCATTATCATCGGCGGGATGATTGTAGATATCGTGGGTATGAAACGCCTTTTAATTCTCGCTTTTATACTTCATCTGGCCGGAATTATTTTTACTGTATTTTCCCAAGGCTTTTTTAGCCTATATATTTCCACTTTGTTTATCGGCATTGCAAACGGTGTAGTAGAAGCCGCGTGCAATCCGTTAGTGACTTCAATTTATCCGCAAAATAAAACTACCAAGCTGAATCACTTCCATTTTTGGTTTCCTGCAGGGATTGTTATTGGAACATTGATTTCATTTGGATTTGCAAATATTGGCTGGGGCTGGCAAGTGCAGGTAGCCACTATGCTCATTCCTACTTTCATTTATGGATACCTTTTCTTCAGGCTGGATTTCCCTGTAACCGAAAGGGTATCTTCGGGTGTATCTACAAAAGAAATGTACAAGGCCGTATTGCAGCCGCTTTATATTTTCCTATTTATTTGCATGCTCGGCACAGCCATCACCGAACTTTTTACCAACCAGTGGGTGGGCGTTTTGTTACAAAATGTAACTAAGAGCGCTATCCTGATACTTGCGCTTGTGGCCGCCGTGCAGGCATTCGCCCGCAGCGTTGCCGGCCCTGTTGTTCACCGGATTTCACCTGCAGGATTGCTACTTCTTTCTGCTATTGTATCTACCATTGGAATTTATTTGTTAGGAACTCTTAGTGGTAATGCGATTTTCCTGGGCGCTATCATTTTTGGCTTCGGCGTAGCCTATTTCTGGCCTACCATGCTGGGATTTGTTTCTGAAAATATTCCAAAATCAGGAGCGCTCGGCATCAATTTGCTGGGAGGCGCAGGCATGTTTGCTGTTTCAATTTATATGTTCTTTATGGGCGGGTATTATGATAATTTAATAGCTGCAGTTTTGCCCGCCGGAGCCAATATAGATACCTACCGCTCTGCCGCCGCAGGAACTCCCGAAGCGGCCGCTTATGCGCAGGCTCAACTGGAAGCAGGCCCACAGGTGGTGATGGCTACCAATATTATTCCATTGGTGCTCACATTTGCTTTTTTATTCCTCTACATCTATACCAGGTCAAAAAGGAAAAAAGAAAAAAGCGTGGCAATGCCGGAAGTAGCGGGCGCATAACCACCCGACCCGAAATTGATACGTTTTTTAGAGAATATTTAAAGTAACCGAATCTGCCTGCCTGCCAGGCAGATCTTTATTAGTTTATAAAACAACAACAGACAATGAAAAATAAACCAAAACACATTCTCTTTAATAATCTTCCAATATTGCTAACTGTAATAGCTATATTTTTCTTTAGTATTTCCCCTGCTTTGGCAAAACCAAAACCCAAAGTACTAGTCTTTTGTAAAACTGCCGGGTATCACCACGCATCAATTGCAAACGGAATAGTAGCCATCGAAAAATTAGGTGCGGAAAATAATTTTGATGTAGATACTACTATTGATGCCGAAAAATTTAATGCTAAAAATCTGAAACAATATAAAGCCATAATCTTTTTAAGTACAACAGGCGATGCATTAGATGATGAGCAACAGGAAGCATTCAAAAAATATATTGAGGCAGGAGGAGGTTACATGGGAATCCACGCAGCTACGGATTGTGAATACGATTGGCAATGGTATGGCAACCTTTCCGGCGCTTATTTTGCCGCCCATCCCGCCCAGCAAACCGCTACACTACACATTGTGGACCCGAATAATATTTCTACAAAGCATCTTCCTAATCCATGGGTACGCAAAGATGAATGGTACAGTTTTAAATGGATGGCAAAAGATCTTCATGTGCTGATTACTATTGATGAAAAAAGCTATGATCTGGGAAAGATCAAACCGATGGGAAATCATCCTATGGCCTGGTATCATGAATATGATGGAGGCAGAGCATTTTATACTGAATTAGGCCATGTGGAAGAATCATATACTGATCCTCTTTATCTCCGGCATATCTTAGGCGGAATAGAATATGCAATGGGAACAAAGAATTATAGCAATCTTAAAGTAAACTAAAATAGCAACTGCAAAGCTCAATTAATAATTAGCATGAAAATTAAATTTCAGGTTATTGGCCTGGTAGTGTTGTCAATATTCGTTGTTACATGTACCAGCCATGAAAACGATGAAAAACCGCTTTTTAATGCACATCCTTCTCCAGCCTATTTATCTCCGGAACAAAGCCTAAAAACCATGTATCTGCCTAAAGGATACCATATTGAATTAGTCGCCAGTGAGCCTATGATTCAAGATCCGGTGGCCATTACATGGGATGGGAATGGCAGAATGTATGTAGCAGAAATGCTTACTTATATGAAGGATGCCGATGCAAC
>JBQCHB010000237.1:0-4860 GCA_051955075.1 Flavisolibacter sp. | reverse complement strand
CTGTAGAAAGTGAAGAATATGTTGTTACCACAAACGGGGAGTGTCCTATGCTGGTTACTAAATTTCCATTGTTTGACAAACAGGGCCAATTGTTCGCAATATGCGGTGTAGATAAAGATATTTCTGAAATGGTTCGCACACGTAACGAACTGGTAAACGCAAAATTAAAAGCGGAAACTGCTGAAAAATTGCAGGAAGAATTTTTAGCCAATATGAGTCATGAAATTCGCACGCCTATGAATGGCATCATTGGTATGACGCATTTACTTTCAGACTCTCACTTAAATACATCTCAACAGGAATGGGTGCAGATCATCAAATATTCATCTGATTCGCTACTCATGTTGATCAATGACATTTTGGATCTTTCTAAAATAAAGGCTGGCCGGATGGCAGTAGAAGAAATTGACTTTAGCATTACTGATACTATTGAACAAGTGGTGGCCCCTTTGCAAGTGAGAGCTAATGACAAAAGCATTAGCTTAATAAAGAAGTTGGATGAACAGCTACCAAAATTTGTATGGGGCGATCAGCACAAATTAATTCAGGTATTAAACAATTTATTGAGCAATGCAGTAAAGTTTACTGAGAAAGGAAGTATAGAATTAGACGTAAGAATTAAAGAAAAGACAAATTACACGGTCGCTATTCAATTTTTGGTTAAAGACACCGGTATTGGCATACCTGAGAATAAACTGGATTCAATTTTTGAAAGTTTTGTACAGGCAGGTTCCGACATGGTGAGAAGGTTTGGTGGCACTGGATTAGGACTTGCTATTAGCAAACGGCTGGTTGAGTTGCAGGGCGGAAACATACACGTAACGAGTAAAGAAGGCATAGGCTCTGCTTTTAGCTTTGAAATAAATTATGCTCAAAGCGATAGAAGGATTTCGATTAAAGAAGAGGATGTATTGCTAAGCGGTGAAGAAAAATGTTCTTTGGCAGGGAAAAAGATACTTGTAGTTGAGGATAACGAGGTCAATCAGAAAGTTATTAAAACAATATTAGAAAAATACGGGTTACAAATTTCGCTAGCCAATAATGGCAAAGAAGCGATTCACATGCTACAGGAAAAACCGGTTTACGATTTAATTATCATGGATCTTCAAATGCCGGAAATGGATGGCTTTCAGGCAACAACTTTTATCCGCAATAAATTGAAGATAACCGTTCCTATTATAGCTATGACGGCCAGCGCATTGCGCAATGAAAAAAAGAAATGTCTTGAGCTTGGCATGAATCAATACCTGACCAAGCCTTTTGCACCTTCGGAAATTGTAAAACAACTGAATGTTCTTTTACAAACCGGCAATGCTGAAAGCGAGGCAGCAACTGTATCAGAAGAAAATTCCAACAAAATATACAACCTCGATTATCTCTATGAGATGGACGACGTGAATTACATGAAAGAAGTGCTGGTCATGTTTTTGGAAACAACTCCTGCATTAATGGAAGAAATAAAGATGAACGCTTTGTATGAGAACTGGGAAGACGTTCATAAAAAAGCGCATAAGCTTAAAAGCAGTTTAGGCATTTTGCAGGTTGATAAAATGCTTAATGATACAAGCCTGATTGAGAGCTTTGCAAAACAAAAAGAACAACTCGATAAAATACCTGTTCTCATCCAATCTTTATTTGATCAATTTAATTTAATCCAACCCATGCTGCTTGCGGAAATTGCAGAAGCAGCGTAGAAACTTATTTTATGAAAATACTTGTTGCAGAAGATGAGCCCATCATGTTGAAAACGATCTCTCTTCGTTTAAAAAAAGATGGACATACGGTAATTACTACAGATAATGGCCGCGAAGCGCTGGAACAAATTGAAAGTGAAGTTCCTGATCTTATTATTACAGACATTATGATGCCTTATTCTTCTGGTTTGGAAATAGTAGGGAAAGTGAGGCAAAGCAGGAAAACGCCTATTATTATTCTTTCTTCAATGGGCCAGGAAAATATTGTGCTGGAAGCTTTTAATCTTGGTGCGGATGATTATATCACCAAACCTTTCAGCCCTAACGAACTTTCGATGAGAGTGAAACGGTTTAGCTTATAGGTCATGAACTCTTTCTTTATCCATATTCCGCCAATCCAGTTTTTCTTTGGAAAAGCATTAATGCCTTCCTGGTTTTTTCTGGATGTTTCTTTTCTTTTGTTGACTACTGTGATGCTTGTGTTGGCGTTTATTATTTTTTACTTGCTATACTACCTTAGCAATGCATCAAAAAAACGAGAGCTCATTTACCAGTATAGTAATATCATAGCAGGAGTAATTCTGTGTGAAACAGACCAGGAGCTTCAGGAAGTAATCGCACAGCCTCATGTACAAGAAACTTTTCAACGCTGGTTAAGCAAACCTGTTGGTAGAAAAATCTTGATCAGTGAGCTTGTAAAAATTCACAAAACTATTTCGGGACAAGGTGCTGATAATATCCGGTGGATGTATGAACATTTTGGTTTGGTGGAAGATAGCTTGCACAATTTTGCTTCGTATAAGTGGCATAGAAAAGCAGTTGCCATTCAACAATTGGCCGAGATGAAACAGGTAAAATATCTAACCAGGATATATAAGGCCACCGATAGTAAAAACAAATGGATACGTACAGAAGCGCAAATCGCTATTGTAAAACTTACAGGGTTTAAAGGACTTAGGTTTTTAAACATTATTACTCATCCCATATCGCAGTGGCAACAGCTTTGCCTGCTGCGTGAACTTATAATGGATAATGAGTACGATAGCGAAAATCTAAAAACCTGGTTGTACTCTAACAATGATTCTGTGGTAGAATTGACTTTGTGCCTGATTAAAAAGTTTATGTGCTTTGAATTACAGGACAATGTTGCGAATTGCTTGTATCACGAAGCTTGTAATGTAAGAGAAGCCGCCATTACAACTTTGACAGAAATAGCTACAGAAGAAGCTCCATGGTTATTGCAGCAAAGATTTCCGGATGCGTCGCATAAAGAAAAGCTTTTGATTTTATCCTTCTTAAAACAGAAAGGAGTAAACGAACAAATTTCTTTCCTTAAAGATTTGTTGTCTCATGAAGATGGCAGTATAAAAATAGCTGCACATGCAGCTTTAATGAAGATTAGTCAATCTGCATCGAATATTTATAGTCTTCCGGGCAGTGAACGAAAAGCGGATGTTGCATGAATTTTTACCAGGTTTTATATTATCTCTTTACGTATGGCATATTAAGTTTTTCATTGTTGCTGGTTGGTTTTTATATTTTGATTGCTGTGTTCTCCACTTTGGAAACAAGGCAATATATTTTCAAAAGCAGGTTTATAGATTACAGCACGTTAGCGGCTTCCGATCATGCACCATCGCTGAGTATTTTGGCGCCTGCGTATAACGAAGCCGCCACCATTATTGAAAATGTACGTTCACTGCTTTCTACGCACTACAACAATTTTGAAGTAATCATTATTAACGATGGAAGCAAGGATGATACGCTTCAAAAGCTTATACCCGTTTATGAACTTGTATTAACCGATCATTATTTTCATCCACACCTTGCCACAAAAAAAATAAGAGGGATTTATAAAAGCGCAAACCCCGTTTATAAAAGACTTATTGTTGTAGATAAAGAAAATGGCGGCAAGGCAGATGCTTTAAATGTTGGTATCAACATAGCGTCGAATCAATATATTGTTTGCATTGATGTTGATTGCATTTTGGAGCAAGATGCCATGTTAAAATTGGTCCGTCCCTTTTTGGAAAATGAAAACAAGCGGGTAATAGCCACCGGTGGCGTAGTACGCATCGCTAACTCCTGCGAAGTAAAAGACGGAAAAATCGTGCAAGTGCATTTGCCAAAGCAGTTTTTGCCTTGCATGCAAACACTTGAATACATTCGTGCATTTTTATTGGGAAGAATGGCCTGGAGCCGTATTGACGGCTTGTTGCTTATATCGGGTGCGTTCGGTGCTTTTGACAGGGAAATAGCTATTGCGGCAGGAGGGTATGATCATAACACGGTGGGAGAAGATATGGAATTGGGAGTACGCATGCGCCGGTCTATGGAGGAAAGAAATCTACCGTATAAAATCGCTTACATCCCTGATCCGCTTTGCTGGACGGAGGCGCCGGCTACATTTAAAATCCTTGGCAGGCAAAGAAATCGGTGGACAAGAGGCACCATTGAAACACTGAAGCTGCACAAGAAAATGTTCTTCAATAAAAGCTACGGTGTACTGGGTTTACTAAGTTATCCATATTGGTTCTTCTTTGAATTTTTAGCGCCATTGGTCGAGTTCACAGGCTTTGCAGGCTTTGTTCTGTTCGCCCTGTTTGGCCTGATTGATTGGCCTTTCTTTTTGAGTCTTTTTCTTTTTGTTTACAGCTTTTCTGTTTTGTATTCTGTATTTGCTATTCTGATGGAAGTACTTACTTACAATCAATACAAAAAAAGAAGCGAGATATTTAAGTTGCTACTGATGGCACTTATTGAGCCATTTGTTTTCCATCCTTTTGTTGTGTGGGCTGCTGTTAGGGGTAATATTGATTTGCTGCGCAAAAAGAAATCATGGGGAGAAATGACCCGCCAGGGCTTTGCACAAAAACCTGAAATTAAAAATACTGCTGTAGTCCAATAGTACCGTAAAAGCGATGGTCGTAGACATCTTGCACTAATTCGTCTTTTGACCAACCGGCTGAAAATATTCCGGCAAGATTGTGGATCAAGGTTTTTCGTACACCTGCTAAAATTAGTTTTGAGGAAAGAGAGTTATTGCTAACGTATTGTACATTTCTTGTTTCGTCGGGAGAAAAGCCTGTGCCAATTTGTATCCACCCATAATCTTTTTCATTTTTAAAATACCTGCGGGCAGAAAGGAAAAAAGAAGGGTCGTTAA
>JBQCHB010000236.1:0-4838 GCA_051955075.1 Flavisolibacter sp. | reverse complement strand
CATTTGGTGGGAAGCAAAGACCCCGAGGTAACGCGTAAAACCAATAAGCTGAAGGATGAGTTAAAGCAGGTACAAGTGCAGATGATTGATATACCTATTGAAATTACAAATGACCTTACAGAAGAAGAATTAAATCGTTATTTCAACAGTCCGAAGGTGAACAAGAAATACCGGCTGAGTAAATAATCATTCACAATGCTGCCTTCTTCTGGTATCAATCAAATATTGAATTTTCCATTCGCCATTTATTCTTACTAACTGGTAGGAGTCTACGCCACAATGGCTGAACTTTTCTCCTAAATAAAATTTATATGGCGTCCAGGCAATCGCTAAATCGCCGTCAATTTTTATGAGATCAAAAGTGATTCGCTCATCATAAACCTCGTTATGCGGTTTGCTAACAAAAACAACGAAAGAATCTAAGGGCTCTGTTTCTATGGAAACCTTTCCTTCTTTATTTTTTATAACAGTTTGTAAAATAGCTTCCGAAGCAAAGGCCGAACGGATCATGGCGGTGTCAGACTGGCGCATTCCATTAAACAATCTGTTAATGGTTTGCTTAATGCTTTCTTCTTCATTTTGGGCAAAACAATGAGTGCTTAATAACAATGTTAATAGTGCTAGAAATGACTTCATATAAGATTTCTTTATCAATAAGTGGACATAAAATTGATGAGTAATATATAAAATCAAACTATGAAACGCTTCAATTTTTTATCAGCGGTTGTTGTGTTGGTGTTAATGGTTACGGCAGTCAGTTGTACAACCATGCGTAGCGCCGATGACGACTATTATTATGACAGAGCACAGGCTTCCAATCGTGTTTACATTGATGATCCTTATCGTGGTACTGTTGTTTTGGAAAGAGACCCTTTCACAGGAAGGTATTATGAAATAAATTCTTACGGATATAGAAACAGAAATAGCATCCGGTACAACAGAAATTATACTAATTGGAACAGGGTTTACAGGAACGACAACAATCGGTACAGGCAGCAACCTACCGAACAGCAAAAACAGCAACAGGAACAACAACAAAAAGAGCGGAGCCAAAAAAGAGAAGAAGCAAGAAAAAAAGTGCTTGGTAATTAATTTTTGTAAGAATACCGCTATTGAACGAAAAGCCCCGCTGGTTGCGGGGACTTTTCATTATTTAATGTATCCCAATATTTTCAACATACTTTGTGCTGATTGTTCCTTAGCATAAACCCAGTCAACCAGTTTTCCATTTTTGTCGTATTCGATAATGATGTGCTTGGGAGAAGGAATGAGACAGTGTTTGATTCCGCCGTACCCGCTAATTTGATCCTGGTAAGCACCGGTATGAAAAAAGCCTACATACAAAGGTTCCTCACCGTTTGGCTTGGGGAGAAACACTTCGTTAATGTGTTCTTCTGAGTCATAATAATCATGACTGTCGCAGGTAATACCGCCTAATACTACACGCTGATAGTCCTGGTCCCATTTGTTGATGGGCAGCATCAAAAACTTTTCGCCAATACCCCATGTATCAGGCAATGTGGTGATGAAAGAAGAATCAATCATGTACCAGGTTTCGCGGTCGTTCTGCGCCTTTGTACCAATTACGCTGTAAATATGCGCCATGCTCTCTCCTACCGTGTAACTGCCAAACTCTGTATAAATATTGGGCATCGGAACTTTATTTCTTTTGCAGGCAGCTTTTATATTCCCGATAATTTCGTTGATCATGAACTGATAGTCATATTCAAAACCCAGTGAGTGTTTTATGGGAAAACCACCACCAATATTTAATGAATCTAACTCAGGGCAAATTTTTTTCAACTGGCAATAAAGGTTGATGATTTTATTTAGCTCCGACCAATAATAAATATCATCTTTAATGCCTTTGTTTAAAAAAATATGAAGCATTTTTAATTGAAACTTGTCTTCATATCCTTCAATATTATCTACATAAAATTCAAGAATGTCCTTTGCTCTTATTCCTAACCTTGATGTATAAAAAGGGAAAGTTGGTTCTTCTTCTGCAGCTACCCTGATACCCAATTTGAACGGCCTTTTAACCGAACGGCGATAAGCTAAAAGTTCTTCTTTATTATCAAGAATAGGAATTACGTTATTAAATCCGCCATTGATCAATTGTGCAACGCGGCGGGTATATGGTTTTTGCTTAAAACCATTGCAAATGATGAAAATATCTTTGGTGATCTTTTTCTTTTCGTATAGTTTCTTGATGATCTCGATATCGTATGCATATGAAGTTTCAAGGTGAATATTATGCTTTAACGCCTCTTCTACTACAAAGCTGAAGTGAGAACTTTTAGTGCAATAACAATAATAATACTGCCCTTCGTACTTATGCTTTTTAATAGCCTTTGCAAACATGTCTTTTGCCTTATTGATCTGCATGCCTATTTTGGGCAAATACGAAACCTTCATAGGCGTGCCGTATTTGTCAATCAGGGCTTTAATGTCAAGGCCGTTAAAATGTAAGTAACCGTCTTTTACTTCTAATCCTTCCTGGGGGAAGTTAAAGGTTTGTTGTACAAGGTCGAGATAAGAGTTATTCATTGATGGGTTGAATGGGTTAACTCGGCTAACAAAAAATTGTTACAAATGTAAAGTTTGATTTTATACAAAAAGAAGGCCGTTCCACAAAAACGGAACGGCCTTCTAAAATGTTTATGGAATGTTCATTATTTAACCTGGGCGATGAGGGCTTTGAAGCTTTCCGGGTTGTTCATCGCCAAATCAGCCAATACTTTACGGTCAAGGCCAATTTCTTTTTTACTCAGCAGGTTCATGAATTGAGAATAGGTTAATCCTTCTTCGCGAACGGCTGCGTTGATACGGGCAATCCACAGGCGGCGGTATTCTCTTTTCTTTAATTTGCGACCTACATAGCTATAGGTCATACCTTTTTCTACAACGTTTTTGGCAACGGTATATACATTTTTACGCTTGCCATAAAAGCCTTTGGCTTGTTTTAAAATCTTTTTTCTGCGTGCTTTGGAAGCAACTGCATTTACGGAACGTGGCATATCTAAATAAGTTTAAAGTTTAAAAATTGAAAGTTTAAGATTCAAGAAATAAGAAACAAGTTTTCGAAACCTGTGCCTTGTCTTTTGTTTACTTGAGCCTTAATAAGCGTTTTACAAAATCCAGGTTGGCTTTTGCAACAACGCCATCTTTTCTTAATGCACGTTTGCGTTTTTTAGATTTTTTTGTCAGGATGTGACGCTTGAAAGACTTTTGGTGCGTGATCTTTCCAGTGGCAGTTACTTTAAAGCGCTTTTTTGCACTGGAGTTTGTTTTAACCTTTGGCATTTTAAATGCAAATTTCTGTTACACCCTTGAGGCGTTCTCCACAGAGAGAAACTTAGGGAGCCTCTTCAGGCAATTTCCGCCTTTAGCGGGGCGCAAAGATAAGGGAGTTTACATAATTTTTAGCACTTCAGAACAATTTTGAAAACCCAATGAAGTTTTTTAAGAAAATTATCGCAAATATTTGCCAACAGTTTTGGACAAGTAAATACTACTGTCTTTTAACATGGGTAGCGACTGGTGAAAGTATTTGTTTAAAACAACTCTAAAGCTATTGACCGGGCTTATACCATCGTAAAGCCCACTGTAATCTCCATCCGAAAAATAATAGGTGTTTAGGTTCATAAAGTGTTTATCAATCGGCACAGGTTGTTCATAATCCCTAAAACCATGATCACCTTCAATAATAACCACTTTATCCTTCAGAGGTGAATTTGAAATGGCAGGAATCAATTGCTTAAGTATCAGGTTACAATATTTCACCTGGGCCAGGTAACCAACCTCCGCCGTAAAACTGCATAAGATGTTAGCAGTGTCAGAAACTTCCTTTCCCTCTGCATCAAAATAAAATGGTTCGTGGGGGATCATTAAATGTACATAAAGAAACTTAGGCCTGTCACCTTGTGTTTTAAGTTCAGAAAACAGACCATTCCTATTGAAGTTGTTTCTATAAACATGCAACCGTTTACGCTTCTTATAACTTTCTGGAATTTTTACCTGTCCTGTAAAAATATTTTTTTGTGTAAAGTTCCAGCCAATATCTTCCATTACTCTCGAATAAAGTGTTTGATTGTCAATTTGATCAAATGAAAGATCTACAAAGTAAGGCGTCATCAAAGAAGGTGTTCCTTTAATATCGATACAGCCATAGTTCTTAATTTCATATCCCTGCTCTTTTAAAAATTTCGTTAACTGATTATTCTCAAAAGTTTGAATAGCCTGTAAAAATGCCTTGCCGCCAATGCTCCTGTTTTCCAGGCCGCTTTTCAGGTAATTCATATCAAATGTGGAAGAAAGAGAAAAAGGCGTCATATTATAATTGCTTCTTGACAACCTGGATGTAAAAAAATGATTAACAGATAGCAATGAGTCTATTTCACTGTTATCATAATTAAATTCCTCTTTAAGGCATTGGGAACTTGAATAAGTATCCAAAACAACAAAAAATATATCCGGCTTTTTTGCGACCGAGTTTTTCTGTAGCAAGCTTAATTTCACAGCTTCCCCAGAAAGATTGTTATTACGCACGGCAACAGTAACTACATTATACACCAACAAAAAAACCTCTAAAGCGACAAAGACACTCACCAGGTAATAAAAATAACGCAAAGAAAGCCGGCCGTTAAAAGCACTTTTTTTGAGATAAATGAAAAACGCAATACCGGTTACAAACATCAAAGGAAGCAGGAACGAATAAGAAACGAAAAAACTATTTTTTAATGTGGACTTTAAAAAATCATGAAAGGCTCCGAAAAGGAAAAAAATTGCCAGGCAGTAAAATGTAAATGCTACTGCTTTTGCCGGCTTTTTTAAAA
>JBQCHB010000235.1:0-8781 GCA_051955075.1 Flavisolibacter sp. | reverse complement strand
TTTAAAAATGAAAACGCAAACCCCCGTAAGCATTAAAGCCTGCGGTGTTGTAGCCATATATATCTGCATATTTTTTGTCAGTAATGTTTCGCAGATCTGCAAAAACCTTTAAGCGATTATTTAGTAAAGCATATTCTGCATAAAAATTCAACAGCACATAGTTGTTAAGCGAAATATCATGTTGCTGAAAAAAATCGTCATAGTAGATATCTTTACTTTTACCAACAGCGTTCAATTGGGCATTTACAAATAAGGCTTTTGTAAGCTGGCTTCCCGCAGAAAATGTGAAGATGCTTTTGGGGCGGCGAAGCAAGTTGAAATAAGTAGTGTCTTTTCCATTTTGTTTTGTGATAACCTTTCCGTCAACAAAGCTATAAGTAGCTTTCAGTTGCAGCTTATCGGAAAATGAAGCTTTGCCTTCCAGTTCAAAACCATAATCATTTTGTTTATCCTGGTTAATGTAAGAAGAGCGGAGAGTAGCGGTATTATAAAAGAATGCGATCACATCTTTTGCATGCCTGTTAAAATAAGTAGCTCTTACGTTCAGCTTTTCATCTTTTGAAAAATATTGCAAGCCTCCTTCTATGTTAATAGAATTTTCAGGCTTTAAATTTTTATTGCCGTACTCTGAAAACAATTGATAGAGGCTTGGCGTTTTATAGCCACTGGATGCGTTCGCAAAAACCTTTACCCTTTTTTCAATGAAATAGGAAGGATTGATGTTGAAAGCGAAATTGCTTCCATATTCAGAGTGATGATTAAAGCGGCCGCCACCTTCTATAGTAAAATTATTTTTGAAAAAATTTAAAGCGGTGTAAATACCCAACTGGTTTTGTCTTACACTGTCACCGCTTTGTACAGTTACGTCTACGGTTGGAACAGTGGTGTAAGGCGGAAATGGTGGTGTAACGGTTATTGCATTATAATCCGTACTTGATGATCTGAAATCGGCGCCTGCTGTAAGCTTTAAAGAATGGAAATTATGTACGGCAAAGGCTTCTGCAAAATGCTCGTTGGCAACATAAGCCGATTGGCTATAAGTATAATATCCATTTCTACTTTTAGTAGAATCGTCCAAGTAACTACGTTTGGTTCTGTTGAACTGATACAACGCATTTAATTGCGTATTTCCTAAAGCGATCGTATTCCTGATTCCTGTTTGAAAATTTTTTGCTGCATATGTAAAATCCACTTCATCCTTAAAAGCATCCTGGTCTAAACTGCCTTTATTGCTGCTCAATCGTACAAAAGGTTGCAAACGAAATTTTTTATTTGCCTGGATACCGAAATTGGCTTGTACACTATTTTGTTGTGCATCGTCTTTATCAAAAACAGAAGATGAAGTGGCGGGCTGTCGGGCCTCTGAGAACCCATCGGTTTTAAAATGTGTATAGCCAATATTATAATCAAACAAACCCGTCTTGCCATTGATGCCTGCGTTCAACCGGCGAGTGTTGTAACTGCCGTAATGTGCTGTTCCAAACACAGAGAAAGGTTTGATGCCATTCTTTTTTGTAATAATATTAATAACGCCTGCAATAGCGTCGCTTCCATATAAAGTGCTTTGGCTGCCTTTTAAAATTTCAATACGTTCTACATTGTCAATAGGAATATAACGAATATCAAAATTGCTCCCAATGCCCGAAGCATCATATACGGGTACGCCATCAATGGTAATGAGTGTGTAATCAACTTTAGCACCGCGTAGATAAATGTTTTTTTCCTTGCCGGCGTTATTGGTATAGCCATTAATAAAAACACCGCCTAATTCGGTAATTACCTGCGAAAGATCGCGGCTTCCTGCATGTTCAATATCCTGCCTGGTAATAATGGTAACTACCTTGCCTGTTTCCGTTGTTTTGGTAGAATACTTAGTAGCAGTAATGGTAACTTCTCCTAAAAAATGCGTAGTGTCTTGTTGCGCATGAAGTTGACTGCTGATGAAGACAGCAGCCACAACAAAAATTTTTCTCATAACGGTTTAAAATTTTTTGTGACTGCTTTCCGGTAATAATAAGAGAAGATAATCCGCGAGCCTTATCATCTCTGCCTTTCACCCGAAAGCATTGAAATTTGTTGGATGCAATTGGCAGGTCTTCTGGCTTGGCCTTTCTTAACAGCCTTCCCGTTTTTCAACAGTGGCAAGAGAGTTAAGAATCTTTCTAATTCCTTTTTGGAATTGAGGCCTTACAGCTACGGGGATAGCGCCGGATTTTCACCGGCTTCCCCTTTCATTCTACCGCTTTGGCGGGAGAAACCAACTACGAGGCGCAAATGTAGAGAAGTAAATGGATTCAAAAATAATTTTTGTTGTGATTGCTATAAAAAGCTTTTCAGTTATGTTTTTGATGTTTAGATTCTAACTGAACAATATTTTATCTTGTTTTTGGCGTATCACCAAGATCTTAGCCCTGGCTTTTTTTCTTGCCCGCCAACACAAAAAATAAAATCACAACAATAATTACTGCAATCAGCGCAACAAATGGAACTACCATAGCTTTTTTTTATAAAATCCAACTGAAAAATCATGCCACGAACAAGCGCTGAGTTGAGAAAGAAATTTACTCTTTGACGAATTCCTATTCAGTTCAGTTGGAGAATCAAAAAGAAATTACCACACCTGATTCATATTCAAACCTAACCTTGGTAACTTCTTAACAGCTTAGCTTTTCAAGTTTCCACTACCTTAGAAAAAAATTTAACTATGAACGGATATAGCCAACAGGCTCATGAAATTGATTATAGGATTTTTGGTGAAGAGATGCAGTGCGTGGAGATTGAACTAGATCCTGAAGAAACTGCCATTGCAGAAAGCGGCGCTTTTATGATGATGGATGATGGCATACAAATGCAAACCATTTTTGGTGATGGTTCAGGGCAGCGCCAGGGTTTGTTAGGAAAGCTTATGTCGGCGGGCAAGCGTGTGCTTACCGGCGAAAGTTTGTTTATGACAGCTTATACCAATATTGGTCACGGAAAGAAAAAAGTGTATTTCGCATCTCCATATCCAGGTAAAGTTATCCCGCTGGACTTAATTCGTCTCGGCGGAAAGATGATCTGTCAAAAAGATGCTTTTCTCTGCGCTGCCAAAGGTGTTTCTGTGGGTATAGAATTTCAAAGAAAGTTAGGCACCGGCTTGTTTGGTGGCGAAGGCTTTATTATGCAAAAGCTGGAAGGTGATGGGATGGCTTTTGTTCATGCTGGCGGCCACATTATGGAAAGGGAGTTGCAGGCGGGCGAACTGCTGAAAATTGACACGGGTTGTATTGTTGCTTTTACGCCCAGTTGTAGTTACGACATTCAATTTGTAGGTGGCATCAAAAACACCATTTTCGGCGGTGAAGGTTTGTTTTTTGCCACACTGCGTGGCCCAGGAAAAGTATGGATACAAACGCTGCCGGTGAGCCGCCTTGCCAGCCGCATTTTGCAATATGGCACCGTAACCCGTAAAGATGAAGGAAGCATTTTAGGCGGGCTTGGAAATATGCTTGATGGTGATGGATGGTAGACTGGTTAGCGAATGGATTTTCATGACAAAATTGAGGGCCTCATAAAATGAGGCTTTTCTTTTTGGGAGGATTGGAGCCCCCAACTATGAGCCTTTTGTTTTCTGTATTTTTTGATCGCGGTAGTCCTATTTAATGGTTTTGAATCATGCGGACGTACCATTGCATGAATGAAAATGAAAAGCAGTCCGTTAAAGCATAAACTGATTACCGACAAAAAAACACTATCCATCTAAAATGTGACAGCAGTGATGGTTGCATTAACCAATTTTGCAGCCGCTAACAAAACCACCATTCTATGTTTAATCTTTTCGACCATCACACAATAAAAACCACCATTAAAGTCATTGCAGTGGTTATTATGCTCTTTGTGCTTGTAAATATTTTTGCGTAGAAAGTTCATGGCTCATGGCTGATGATTTATAGCAAAAGCGATTCTTATAAATGTTTGTGACTATGAACTGTGTTACTTCTCCGGCTCATAATCATAAGGCAGCTGATCGGCTAAGTTTTTCCAGCTCCAATATCCCTGGTTGATCCAGTTTCGCTGGTCGGTGAAATAGCCGTTTGGCTTTATTAGTATACCGTCTAATAAATCGACATAAGAAATTTGTGTTTTTACATCCAACGGTAACTTATACTGCTGCAGGTATTCTTTTTCTGGAGCCTTTTTGGTGTAGGTAATGCTGGCTTTTTCGGGAAAGTATAATTCCACGTCTGCAGTAGAATCCACAAAAAAGTAGTAAGTCGTGTCGTAAGGATTTGTCAGGCGGCCAAATTTTGTAGTACTTGTTGAAGAAAGCAGATCTACCGTAAAACCTTCCTGTTTCAAAGTGCTGTCGTAGTAAGACCGGAGAAAATGAAGGCGTGAACCATAGTAAGCATTTTCACGGGCCTGTTTCCAAATGCTTTGTTGTTCCGCAGAAGTATCTATATTGGTATATAAACAATAGCCGCGATAGGAATTAATATCTGTTCTGAAGGAATGAACAAATGAATCCAACTCGTAACGTAAATTGTAACCAAGCGATTTGTTTTGAACGAGTAAAGGCTCTGTAGCCAGTACTTTGAGCCTGTCGTTGCGTTTGTAATAAAAAAACTTCAGTACTTCCGGATTTAGTAAAATACAACTATCGGCATTAGGCGTAGTGCCAATAAAATGATCGGTAAAAAACTTTCCATATTTTTCCCATCCATCGGGCACTTCGTTACTGCTTTTAATAACTACTTCGCTCATACTGTTATCAGCTTTTTGTAGCTCAAGGTTAAATACCCTGTCCGTCACAGCTTCAAAATTGATGCTGCGGCTAACATAGCCGGTGAAAGAAACAATAAGCTCATAGCCGCCCTTGCTCAAATACAGTTGAAAATTTCCATCTTTATCCGTGACGGTTCCTTTGGTAGTGTTTTGTGCAAACACAGAGGCGCCTTCCAGCGGCAGCTTTGTCTCGGCATCGGTAATTTTTCCGGTAACAGTGCTTTGCGAAAAAGCAAAGGTGCAAGATAGCAGGGCACAAATGGCGATAAGAAGTTGTGGTAATTTCATAGTGATACTAAAATAAAAGTTGTTTTGCGTTTACCAAAATTGTTTAACAATTCTGTTTGTAACTGCATTTCAAAAGATCATACTGTTATTTCACCTTTTTGCAAGCCTTGCAAATACTTTTTACAAGCATTTTCAATAACATTTTCCAAAGGTGTAAACTGAAATTGGGGCAGCGCTTTTAACAAATCACTATTATTAAACGAAGTTTTGCTATGCGCAACTTTAGCCGTTTCTTTTGTAAGCAAAGCTTTTTTGCCCGTGATGAGAGATTTCAGGCTTTCCAGCCGCCAGGCTATTTCGCCCATAGTTTTTGTTGCCTCCCTGTGTGGATGCTTTTTTCCAAAACCGTCGGCAATGCAATTGAATAATTTTTGAAAAGGCCAGTTGTCTGCATTTACAATCAATCTTTTTTGATTGACGCTTGATAGTAAAAGTTGGGTAGTTACTTCTGCCACATCTTCTACACCTACAAAACCGTTAACACCTTTGGTATACCAGGGAAAATTTTTGTAAGCATTTCGGAAAATAGCGCAGCTCGACTGACGCCAGTCGCCGTAGCCTAAAATGGTGCTCGGATTGATGATCACTCCTTCAAGGCCTTCGGCAAAAGCCCGCCAAACGTGCATTTCAGCATGGTGCTTTGAAATAGCATAATGCGTATTGTTTTTATTGTCTTCCCATTTTTTTTGTTCTGAAACCGTTTCAGTCGCTGTAGTTCTACCCAAGGCGGCTATAGAACTTATATGCACTAACCGCTGTACATTATTTTCTAAAGCTGCATTCATTACATTGGCAGTTCCATCCACATTAGCGCTGTACATCTCTTTGCGGTTGTGTTTCGAAAAAGAGACAATGGCTGCTGCATGAATAACTGCAGTTATACCTTTCATCGCCTCATCTAACGATACCACATCCAGCACATCGCCTTCCACCCATTCAATTTTATTTAAAATCTCTTCAGGAATATAAAACGGGAGCTTAGCAGAGCGGCGGATGGCACGTACAGGAATATCTTTCTCTACCAAGTTTTTGATAATATAACTGCCAAGAAAGCCTGTGCCACCGGTAATAAGAACCATGCGATATTTAAAATTGAAGATTTAATATTTGGTTGCGCAATGTTCAATATTACATCTTAAATATTCAATAGTCATAGTATCCTTTTTTTGTTTTCTTTCCCAATTCATTCTTCTCTACTTTTTCTTTTTGTATATGGGAAGGTTTTAAACGTTCCGGTTTATTCAATTGCTCGTACACCGAACAGCTAACGGCATAATTAACATCATTACCAATAAGGTCCATCAATTTGAAAGGTCCCATTTTAAAACCCTTGCTTTCCAGCAAACGATCGATGGTTTCAAAATTAGCAAGGCCTTCCTCTGCCAGCCGCAAGGATTCGATGTAGTAGGGCCGTGCAACGCGGTTTACAATAAAGCCCGGAGCATCTTTACATACTACAGGTTCTTTGTCAAATCGCTTTGTCAGTTCTACTAGTTGATTCACCACTTCTTCAGAAGTTGTTGTTGCTTTCACTACTTCTACCAGCTTCATTATAGGTGCAGGATTAAAAAAATGTAGTCCTGCCACACGTTGCGGTGCTATAATTTTTTTGGCAATAGCTGTAACCGAAAGCGATGAAGTGTTGGTGGCAAAAATGGTTTTTTCGTTATTGTTCTCTGCCAGTTGGTTGAAAAGTGAAATTTTAGCTTCTGTTTTTTCAACAATTGCTTCAATGATTACATCGGCAATGCAATGTTTAATATTTGACGTAAAACGAAGTTGTTGCAAAATCTCCTCCTTTTTTACCGCCGTTATTTTTTGTTTCAGCACAAGCATTTCAAGATCCTTATGTAACTTTTCTTTTGCTTTTATCAGCATGTCTTCATTGAGATCATATAAAATAGTATTAAAGCCTGCTGCTGCCGAAACCTGCGCTATGCCGCTGCCCATGGTGCCGGCACCGCAAATACAAATGGTGTTCATTGCATGATATTAATCAGTAAAATTATGGTACAATAATTTCTAACTTTATAATGACCAAATAAATTCAAATGAAAAAGAAAAATATGCTTTTAATTGGGATTGGCACCGTTATGGCAGCGGCAGCTTTTTTCTTTTTAAAAAAGAGAAATGACAAAGAAGAAAAGCCATCTAAAAAAGCGCCCCAGTTAGATGTACAAAATCCTGGCGAGCAATCGGAGTTTACAACCGCTGCCAGCGAATCAGAGATAGGATAGTAATGGTTGTCTCATAAAAATCTTATCTTATTGGTCAAAACTTTTGTTATGCCAACAACTGCTGAAAACAATTTTTTCCAAAAAAAACACACTACTTCTGTTGCTTATTTGGTAGGGCTGTTGCTTTTCTTTCTTCCCTTTGTGGAGATCAAATGCAATAACATGCCTTTTGCACAAAACACAGGTTTGGGGCTTGCCTTTGGCACCGATTATAAAGTTTCCGGGCAAATGGGCTCTTTGCAGGATTTGGGAAGCAGCAGCAACAGGGAAACAAAAACATCGCAGGAAAAAGGGAAGATGTATGTGCTGGCATTAGTGGCTTTGGTACTGGGCGTTATTGGCCTGTTCGTTTCGCTATCAAATAGCCCTTTGCGTTCCACCATTGGCATGCTCATTGGCCCTGTAGCGGCTATCTGCCTGATCATTGTAATGATTCAGATCAGCGGGGATGTAAAAAGCGAAAGGAAGTCGCCGGATAAGATGAACGAGTTTTCCAATGCCGTAAATGTAACAGTTGATTTTACTTTTTGGTTTTACTTATCAGTGTGCAGTTTTTTAGCGGCAGCTTTTTTAGGGTATAAACAAAGGCAGATGGGAACTTCATCGCCAACATCTTTTAACCCCTCGCAGGCAGTTGTTGAAGATTCAACCAATCAATCAGCGGATTGACAAAACAACAATTCAACCAGCGGCCGGTTAATAAAAACACTCCTAAATAAAGGAAATCATAGTGAATGATGAAGTGTACGGCTGATCTACAAAACTTCAAACCTCAAACGCTTACACCGCACTGTCAAACTGCTTCAAAAATCTCGCATCGTTCTCACTAAACAAACGGATGTCGTTTACGTTATATAATAACATAGTTGGCCGTTCGATGCCCATGCCAAAGGCGTAGCCAGTATATTTATTACTATCAATGCCACAGTTTTCCAGCACGTTGGGATGCACCATGCCGCAACCTAAAATTTCTACCCAGCCTGTATGCTTGCAAATACGGCAGCCTTTGCCGCCGCAAATAAAACAGCTTACATCCATCTCGGCGCTGGGTTCTGTAAACGGAAAATACGAAGGGCGAAAACGAACCTTAGTATCCTTGCCAAACATTTCCTGTACAAAAAAGTAAAGCGTTTGCTTCAGATCGGCAAAGCTTACATTTTCATCAATGTACAAACCCTCAACTTGGTGAAAAAAGCAATGCGATCTTGCACTGATGGTTTCGTTTCTATACACACGACCGGGGCAAATAATGCGAATAGGTAATTTGCCTTTTTGCATTTCACGTATCTGCACATTGCTGGTATGCGTACGTAAAAGCCAGTCGGGGTTTTGATGAATGTAGAACGTGTCCTGCATGTCTCGGGCAGGATGATTTTCCGGAAGATTTAAAGCCGTAAAGTTGTGCCAGTCATCTTCAATCTCGGGACCATCAGCTACGGAAAATCCAAGACGTTGAAATATAGAAACAATGCGATTGCGCACAAGCGTAATT
>JBQCHB010000234.1:0-4607 GCA_051955075.1 Flavisolibacter sp. | reverse complement strand
TTAACGATAGGTGTATTGTCACAATAAAATACAAATTTGTACAGCATTTATATGCTTTACTTTCTCAATAGTATTATCAAAGGTACAAGGATGCGCAGCAAAAATTTTATAGTTTTACGTAAGCCCTTAGCAAAATAATTATCGCAGTTAAGAACTGCTTGCTAAATCTTCGACAATTGCTGCGCTCTCAAAAATCCTGTTAATCCAACGATCATTCCGCTGATCTGTAGTCAATCTGCGGTTACCTTTGCGGGCCATGAAAGAACTACATCGCTCATCAAAACCGGTAGCTATCTGGCTGCTCGTTGGCGTAGGGATGATCATCGTCCAGATCATTTTAGGAGGCATTACGCGGCTTACCGATTCGGGACTTTCCATTACCGAATGGAAACCCATTTTAGGCACCATACCACCTTTGAATGAACAACAATGGAACGAAGCTTTTGATCATTACAAACAGATAGCGCAGTTCAAACACCTGCATGCTTATTTTACACTGGACGATTTTAAATCTATTTTCTTTTGGGAGTGGATGCACCGGCTTTGGGGCCGGTTGATCGGTGTGGTATTCCTGATCCCCTTCATTGTTTTTTTGGTGCAAAAACGTTTTTCAAAGGAAATGGTGCAGCCCATGGTCATTCTTTTTTTATTGGGCGGCCTGCAGGGATTGATAGGATGGATCATGGTAAGAAGTGGACTGAATGACGAAGATCTTTATGTAAGCCATATTAGGTTAGCCATTCATTTTATTGCAGCATTGGGTTTGCTGGTGTACACATTCTGGTTCGCACTGAAATTACTGGTGAAGCCGCAACAAAAAGTTAGTGCGCCATCTTCTAAAAAATTTGCCGTCACTATCATCATTCTATTGGTTTTGCAATTGATTTACGGCGCTTTTATGGCAGGGTTAAAAGCGGCTACGTTCGCACCTACCTGGCCCGATATCAACGGCAGCTATTGGCCTTCTCATGTTACCAGTTTTGCAGGCAGGTCGTATTCGTTTTTATCGGCTTTGGTCAACAATCCTATTGTCATTCATTTTATTCACCGCAACCTTGCTTACCTGATTTTTATATTGATCGTGATGTGGAGCATAAAGGCTTCTAAAATTAAAACGAGTTCTTTGTTCAACGCCGTTAAATGGCTCCCGTTGTTATTGGTCATCATCCAGGTAATTTTAGGTATTGCCACTGTGCTCACCAGCTTTAAAAAAGTGCAGCAGCACTGGGGCGTTTTTGAATGGAATGCGCAACTGCACCAGGTAGTGGCTATGCTTTTATTGCTTTCTTTAGTGACCGTTTTATTTCTTTTCAATCGCAAACAAATTACTAATTCTGACCGCGGAGTTTAACCTCAACCGATTTAGTAGTATTTTAGGGATGTGTTGAAAACCCGATATTCATTTTTCGATTACTCCAGGGGAATTTTTTATTCGTTACCCGTTCAGCTCCTGTTCCTGCATTTTAGAAAATACCAGGTGTTGCTGGTTTTTTGGATCCTGCTTTTTAGTGTGGTCAATGGTAGCTTTATGAAAAGCTTTGGCGCCGAAGCATTATTTCTGGGCCCGGAATATTTAGGCGATGTGAATGCCATTGGCGCGGCTATTATGGGAATGGCCATTGCCGTTTTTATTATGTGCTGGAACATCACCACTTTTATTTTGTTCAGCCGCCATTTTACTTTTTTAGCCGCCACGCAATACCCGTTTTTAAAATATTGCATTAACAATGCTGCCATCCCGCTTACTTTTTTGATATTTTATTTATTGAAAGCCTATCAATATGCACACTATAAACAACTCATCGCAAATGTTGAGATTATATTTTTGGTAACAGGTTTCTTGGCCGGACTTCTTTTGATACTGGCAATTTCTTTTCTTTATTTTTTCAGGGTAGATAAAACCGTTTTAAAAAAATTACAACCTGCTTTCAATAGTGCCCGTAATTATTTTGGGCATTTGCAACCCGAAAATATTGCGGCCAGTAATCTGTCGCTGATTCACTCCGAATGGTTTTTGGATTCTTTTTTTCGTGTTCGCCGCTGCCGCGATGTTTCGCACTACTCGCACGAACTGATGGAAAAAATCTTTAAGCGGCACCACTTCGCTGCCGTAGTAAGCTTGTTGATCGCTTACCTGTTTCTAATCCTTATTGGTTATTTTCTCGACTCAAAATTTTTCCAGTTGCCTGCAGGTGCCAGCATCACTTTATTCTGTGCAATTTTAATTGGTGTGATAGGCTCGCTGGTGTATTTCTTCCAAAGCTGGAGTGTGCCTGCACTTATTATTTTTATTTTCTTCATTAATGCATTGTACAGAATTGAATGGATCGATCCACGCAATAAAGCCTAGGGTTTAAATTATAATAACAAGACAGAGGAACCTGTGTACACAAGAGAAAGTCTTGAGCACCTGAGTAATCCGCAAGCTAATGCGGCCGATAAAAAAAATATGGAGGTGATTCTCAATCGCTGGAAGCAAAAGCAGGATGAAGAAAAACCTTTGTTGATCGTAATGACAACCAGCGGTGGCGGCACCCGCAGCGCCACCTTTACCATGAATGTGATGCAGCATCTTGACAGCATTACCGGTGGGCAAATCATGAAAAAGACTTTTCTCATAACCGGTGCATCGGGGGGCATGATCGGCGCTACTTATTTCAGGGAGTTGTACCGGGAAAGATTGCATCACCAGCCTATTAATTTGCAATCAAAAGAATATGTTGACAATATTGCCGGCGATCTTTTGAACCCAACCTTTACTTCTTTTATTGCCAGGGATCTTTTTGCACCAGAACAAAAAATAACCATGGGGCCGTACACGTATTTGCGTGACAGGGGCTATGCTTTTGAAGCGGCTTTGAATGACAACACCGGAGGTGTGCTGGATAAAAAATTAAAGGACTACGCGGCTGATGAATCGGCGGCTAATATTCCGCTTATGTTTTACCATAATGTCATCACGCGGGATGCGAGAATGATGCTGATCAGCACACAGCCCTTGCGCTTTATGATGCAGCCGCCGGCCGACTCGGTTGATGTAAATAATACACCGGATGCAGTTGATTTTACCACGTTTTTTGCCAACCAGGACCCTTATAATTTGCGCATACTTACAGCGCTGCGCATGAACGCCACTTTTCCTGTGGTGTTGCCCAATGTATGGTTGCCATCCAACCCTGTAATTGATGTAATGGATGGCGGCCTGAGAGATAATTATGGTGTATCTACCTCATTGCGCTTTTTATCGCACATGCAAAAATGGATCGAAGAAAATACCAGAGGCGTTTTAATTATTCAAATACGCGACCGCATGGATGGCGGCTGGGAGCATCCGTATGAGTATGATAATCTTTCCGAGAATGCAGTAAAGCCTTTCTTTTTATTGCAGAACAACTGGTATAAAATGCAGGAATATTTTCAGAGTGATATGGCTGATTATTTTGTAACCAACAGTGGCTTTCCCATTCATAAAATAAGTTTCCAGTACATACCCAAGAAAGAAGAAGATAAAGCTGCTTTGAGCTTTCATCTTACCAGGAGAGAAAAATTAGACATTGCCACTTCCCTCAAATCAAAATACAACGTGGAGAGCTTTTCAAAGGTTTTGCAATTAACTGGTTCAGGGGAAAATAAGACGAAAGGCCTGGTGCAATAATTTAATCTTTATTGTTTTTGAAGTTTCCACCGGATCACCATCAATATGCATAGGCGCCGCTTTGAGATTGCTGATCTTTATTTCATCTGTTTGAAAATAAAAAACACTGCTTTTTTTATCTAGCACTTCTGCCGACTGCAGTTGGTTAAAGCCACCCACTTGTTTTGCAGCCTGCAATAACATGCTCAGTTTATTTTGTTTGGTCATGATGACAATGTCTAACATGCCATCGGTTAAACTTGCCTTTGGGGCTATTTTAAAATTATTGCCAAACTGGTTGCTGTTGGCTATGCTAATGAAAAAAGCATCGGTAGAAAATTCTTTTCCGTTGGTAGCAATCTTAAATGGATAAGCTTTAGCGGTAAAAAAATTTTTTACAGTTTGTTTTATGTAAGTGGTGAGGCCACGGTTCGGGTCGTTGGCAAAGTCAAGCGCCACCTGTGCATCAAGGCCAAGGCCGCATAGCATACAGGCAAAAGTATCGTTGATAACAAAGGCATCTGTTAGTTGAGATTTGCCTTTCAAAACTATATCGAGTGCTTTCTGTATATTTTTTGGAATGCCGGCACTAAAAGCCAGCCCGTTGCCGGAGCCACAAGGCAAAATGCCAAATTGCACATCAAACCTACGCAAAGAATTTATCACCTGGTTAATGGTGCCGTCACCACCTGCAATAATAACATCGGTGATTTTTTTTTCTTTTATGGCGTGTTCTAAAAAAGAATAATCTCCATTGGCAACCGAAGGAAAGATGTCAAAGTGAAGTCCTGCTGCGGTTGTTTTTTTCGTGATGATCTCCCTGATGGAAGATTTATTTTTTGTGCCGGAAATAGGGTTAACAATATAAATTAAACGTCGCTGCATGTGTTAGTCTAAAATCAAAGTGCACAAATGTACTCTGCGAACCCGAACGGCAGCTTTTAATTTTGGATCGGTGGGCAATGCCCAGGTG
>JBQCHB010000233.1:0-7363 GCA_051955075.1 Flavisolibacter sp. | reverse complement strand
TTGCGTACGTGTTCCGCACCCGTTTGCCGGTCGCCATCAGTTGTATTGCTACAACCATGCTGCCCCTCGACTTGCATGTATTAAGCCTGCCGCTAGCGTTCATCCTGAGCCAGGATCAAACTCTCCATTGTAAATGAGTTTTGATACTGACTATTAAATTATCTCATTGGATAAATTAACGAGTCAAAAATCGAATGTATTTCGCTTGACTTACCTATTGTGTAAACCATAAGATTTACGTGCTGTTGCTTCCAAACTTTCAAAGATCTTGTTTCATTTTTCTTTACAGAAAAAAAGAACTTTTGTAGATGATAAGGTTATGAACCTCAAGGCCTTTCGCCGCATCCGTGTCACTTAAAGAACTTGTTTTTGTTTTCCCGTTTTTCGATTGGGAGTGCAAAAGTACAAGCTTTTTTATTTCTACCAAATTTATTTTTCTGATTTTCAATTTTTTAACAACCAATCAGAAGAATTATTTGGTGTGACTTTAATTAAGAAAAGAGCTTGTTTTTTTGATTTTTTGGGACTGCAAAGATATGTGAGCTTTTCAATGCGAACCAAATTTTTTCTGGTTTTTATTTCACAAAAAACTGTGAAGGAAAATTCGTCATTTTTTGTGTCAACCATTCGTTCAAAAAGCGGGTGCAAAAATAAGTAAGTATTTGATAACCAACAAATTATTTTTTCATTCCACTCACAAAAAAATGTCAAAGCGTGTTTGCATTTTTATTGTTGATGACCGATTTTCAAAAAGCGGACGCAAAGATACGAGCCATTGGTTATTCGCTCCAAATGATTTGAAAAAATAATTGCTAAAAAGCCTTGAAACGCAAGCCGGGTAAAGGAAAATAATTTTCCGGGAAATTCACCTTTTGCAAAAACAGCCCCTCAGATGGCAGCGATAAGCCACATTTGACCGGTTGTTCAAACAAATTTTTAAATTGTTCAAGCGACATTTTTTGTCGTCCTACTTTTAATAAAGAAGCTGTAAGGAGGCGAACCATTCCTCTTAAAAAGCGATTTCCTTCGATGTTATATATCAACTCCTCTCCTTCTACCAGCCATTGGCTTGTAAAAATTTTGCAATTAAAGTTTTTTACCTGCGTGTTTGTTTTTGAAAAAGCAAAGAAGTTGGTTTGTCCTTTTACTATTGCTGCAGCCTGCTGCATCAGATCAACGTCCAGTTTATAAGGAAAAAAATAAGAAACGTTTTCTAAAAAAGGATTTTTCGACCGATGTAATCTATATACATACTCCCGGCTTGTAGCATCGAACCTCGAATGCGCCTTTGGCAGCATTGCATAAATATCTTTAACTACAATGTCACTGGGCAGAATGGCATTCATTTTATAAACCAACTTTGGATTTATTTCAGAATCATAATCAAAATGGAAAAAATTTTGCAAAGCATGTACACCGGCATCGGTTCGGGAAGACCCTGTTAAAGCCACAGAATTTCTATGTAAAATTTGAAATGCTTTTGCTACTTCCGACTGAATGGTAATTGCATTTTCCTGAATCTGAAAACCACTGTAGGCGGTTCCTTTGTACGAAACTTCTAAAAAATAACGGGGCATATTAGTTTCCGATTAAAGCTTTGAAACGCTTTAAGTAATAGTCGTCCTTAATTTCTGTTTGCAGAGACGCAAATTTTTCCTGGTCAGAAACATGCATATATGCTGCGTCAAAAAACTGGTATTTGCCTGCAGAAGTAAGAAACAAAGCACTCAGGTATTTGATCTGCCCTGTTGTATAGCATTTACTTTTAAAAAACTTCTTCGCCTCATCCACCATGGCTTCGTCAGTTTCTCTTGCGGCCATATTTTTACGCAGTTTGAAAAAATCATTATCAGTAGCCATGTCTGTACACGTTGTTTGAGGCTTGCCTATGGCTAATGGCTCCTGAACTATGCCTGGTTTGTCAGCTTTAATATCTGATGTGACTTCTTTTTTTAAGGTTGTTGTATCGGTACTCTTAAAATCTTCTTGCTGAACAGTATCTTTTTTGACTTCAAGAAATACTTTATCCTCTTTCTGCGATGCATCATTATCTCTAAAAGCAACCTTTGGATTTGGAATAAGGAGGTGTATTGTATCTGCAGATTCCCCATGGTTGTCAACGAACACTAAGCCGAATCCTTCTGAGGTAGAACTTTCAGAATATTTTTTTATGGTTGATCTTTTATATTCCTCCGTCTGTTGAACAATTGTAACACTATCAGTAACATTGTTTAATTTCAAACTGTCATTTTTCTTCTCATTGACTTCACTTTGCTTGCTGGCATCAGCTATTGCAACTTGTGCAGGTTTTGTTGCGGCAGAATCGGTTGAAGTTTTATTAACGGCAATGTCCGTTAAGGAAGTGGTATCACTAGTTTTACTATTTGTTTCATCGGCTACTGATTGAACATCTTCCGATTTTGACTTAGCTTCTTCAACTTTTTTTATTTCCGGCGGATTTACAACGGCTATTTGTTTGCCACTTTCTTTTTTAGGTTCAGTCTTCGCAAAAATGGGAATAAATAAAAGACTTGAATCGCCTGCAGCTTTTGCTAAAAGAGAAGTAAATGCATTTGATTGCGGCTGATAGGTTACGTTACCCTGCGCCTGGTTTTGCAAGGGATCAATAACATCAGAAGTTTGAAGATCAGACAAACGCAAGCTACCTGCATTATTTTCTATAACAAATCCGTGATCGGACGTTTTAATATTTATTTGAAACCTGGCTTCTTTTGTCTGACTGGATGGAACGCCAACAAACAAAGTGTAACTGCTATCGGATAAATCGGGTAAAATCAAATAACCCGAGGCTGAGGAACTGTAAACCTCATCTCCCATTCGCACATAAAAAGGCAGATTATTTTCTGATTCCAGGTAGACGAAATAATTTTTTTGTGCTGATACCAGGGCACAGATACTAAATGAAAGAATTAAAAGCAACAATCTCTTCATGGTTCTCAAAATTAGTGGAATTCACTTAAGCCAAAAGTAGACGGAATAAGGGGAAAGGTTGCTTTCCTGAACTCTGTTTTAACAACAAAATTGTACCGGAGAATAAATTATATTGTTAAGCTTGGGCTAACGATTTCAATGAAAGAAAACCGGCCTGGAATTTTCTACCTTATCTAAAAAATAATTTACCAACTTCCCCCAGCGCCGCCACCACCGCCACTACCACCACCAAAACCTCCAAAGCCGCCCCCACCGCCGCCAAAGCCTCCACCACCAAATCCACCGCCACCGAAACCGCCGCTGCTCCCTCTGCCTATCATATTTCCTAAAATAAATGGCCCGAGCCAGCTACTTCCTCTCCTGGAAATGTAACCACCGCCACCGCTACCTCCGCCACCAAACATACTGATGACAATAAAAAGTATAATGATGACAATGATGATCTTACCAAGTTTGCCACCAGATGATTGACCACCTCTTTCAGCATAACCTTCGGGAGCCTGGTACTCTCCCGCCGCAGCTTTAAATATAGAGTTGGCAGCAGCATCAAAACCACGGTAATAATTTTGCTGCCTGAAGTTGGGCAAAATGTCATTATCAATAATTGACTGTGCTGTAATGTCCGGAATCACGCCTTCCATGCCGTAACCTGTGGCAATCCAGACTTTGCGGTCCTGCACAGCAGCAAGAATAACAATGCCGTTGTTCTTTTCCTTGTTGCCAACCTGCCATTTCCTTAAAATACCTAATGCTACATCATCAATGGCATAGTCGCCTGTACTTTGAATCGTGACAACAGCAACCTGGTTAGATGTACTATCATCATAAGCCACCAGTTTTTGCTCTAAAGCATCTATTTGTTCAGGCGTAAGAACATTGGCAAAATCGTTGACAAGCCTTGGTGGATTGGGCCTTGCCGGAATTATTTTATCTATCTGCGCAAAAGCACAAACAGAAAATAAGAGGATTATAAGGAGTGCTAATTTCTTCATTCTTTATGTGCCAAAAACAATTTCATCGGGCAGCTCATTTTTATCCGTGTCTCTGTTATAGGGAAAGTAAAATTGCAAAGCCTGCCCCAGATCGGCAATAGCCTGGCAAATGCCGTCACTTAATTTTTGTTGCCTAAACTGCAAGAGCATTTTTTTTACAACATCTTCCCAATATAGTGCCCCTACTTTTTGATGAATGCCCTCATCACCAAAAACAGCAGCCTGGTGATCTTTCACTGCTACATAAATTAAAGTAGCATTGCGCTGCTCTGTCTCATCCATTTCCAACTTAAAAAAAATTTCCCTGGCACGATCCAATGCATCAACGAACCTGCATTTCGACTCGATAAATACACGGACCTCGCCGCTTGTTCTTTGCTCGGCCAATTGTATAGCCTGTACAAGCTGCTGCTTTTCTTCTTCTGTGAAGAATTCTTTTTTCTTTTGCCAGGGAAAAATGCTCACTATTTTTTAGTTGTATCAAGATTTACAGATGGGGCAGATGGCGTTGTCTGATTGCCAAAATCAACTGTTGGCGCATGCTCTGACCCTGGATCGGCGGTAAAGCCCTGGCGGGGATGAAAGCCCATGATGCCAGCTACCAGGTTTACTGGAAAGCTGCGAACTTTTGTATTATACGTTTGAACTGCATCATTAAAATCATTTCTTGAAACCTTAATGCGGTTCTCTGTCCCTTCCAATTGGGTTTGCAAACTGCTAAAATTCGATGTTGCCTTTAAGTCTGGGTATCTTTCAACTATAACATTTATTGCTGCTCTCGCTGCATTTAATGCATCGGTGCCAGCCTGTTGTATTTGTTGAATCTTTTGCGGATTTAAGCTATCAACAGGTACATTAACTGCTTGCTTTAATTGACCAGCCCGAGCTAATGCTACTTGTGTATAGGTCTCTCTCTCAAAATTTGCAGCGCCTTTTACGGTATTCACCAAATTAGGAATAAGGTCTGCACGACGCTGATAATCACTTTGCACTTTGTTCCATGCATTTTTAACTGTTTCATCTTGCGATACTAATCCGTTGTAACTACCACAGCCAATGAAAACAACGATCAGAACAAGGGCTAATATTACCCAGAGAATAGGACTGCCACGTCTCATGTTTTTAAATTTTGTTTTTTAAATGTACTTGAAATGTACGGATGCTTATCATCAAATTATACACCATTATTAAACGAATGCAATAATGACATTAATATGTAACCGCTTTTCAAATTGCAATGGCGGCTATCTTACTTCAACGCAGCAATGCCAGGTAACTCTTTCCCCTCAAAATACTCCAGCATGGCGCCGCCGCCAGTAGATACATAACTTACTTTATCAGCAAAGCCAAACTGGTTTACAGCTGCCACACTGTCCCCGCCGCCAACTAAAGTGAAGGCGCCTTTTTGCGTGGCATCGGCCACCGCCTGTGCTACGCATTTGGTACCGTGCTGAAATTTTTCCATTTCAAATACGCCCATCGGACCATTCCATAAAACCGTTTTAGAATCATGAATGACTTTAGTAAACATTTCGCAGGCAAGAGCTCCAATATCTAAACCCATCCAACCATCAGGAATGGTGTTGCTCAATGCAGAAGATATCTCGGCATCGGCTGCAAATTTGTCGGCAATAATAGAGTCAGAAGGCAGGTGAATGTTCACACCCTTCTCTTCTGCTTTTTTTAATAATTCAGAAGCTGTTTCAAGACGGTCTTCTTCTACCAGCGACTTACCCACATGGCCGCCCATGGCTTTATAAAAAGTATAAGCCATACCGCCGCCAATAATAATATCTGTTGCTTGTTCCAACAGGTTTTCTATGATGAGGATTTTATCTGAAACCTTGGCCCCGCCAATGATCGCGGTGAAAGGTTTTTCGGCGCTGTGCAATACTTTTTCAGCACTGGCCACTTCGCCTTCCATCAATAAGCCAAACATTTTGTTTTCAGTAGCAAAAAACTTTGCAATAATAGCTGTTGATGCATGCGCCCTGTGTGCTGTGCCAAAAGCATCGTTCACATACACATCTCCCAACTTGGAAAGCTTTTCTGCAAAAGCTTCATCACCTTTTTCTTCCTGCTTGTAAAAGCGAAGGTTTTCTAAAAGCAATACTTCTCCCGGTTTCAGGTTCTTTGCTTTTTCATACGCTTCTTCACCAATACAATCGTTGGCAAATTGAACGTTAACACCAAGCAATCCGCTTAAATGCTTTACAAGGTGCTTCAACGAATATTTTTCTGCAGGACCTTCTTTTGGCCTTCCAAGGTGCGACATAAGAATAACACTGCCACCATCGTTCAATATTTTTTTGATGGTGGGTACCGCCGCCCTCATTCTTGTATCATCGGTAATGTTATAATGCTCGTCGAGTGGTACATTGAAATCTACACGTATCAATGCTTTCTTTCCTGAAAAATTATAGTCCTGGAACTTGCTCATGATTCTTTTGATTTTGAAATATGCTTAAAGGTAAATGCAAAATAGATGGCAATAAAAAAAGCCGGCCTCACTTACTTGCGAGGCCGGCTTTGGTGTTATCATTATTATTTCTTTATCAGCTTGGCAAAATAATGCACCGTGCGCACCAGTTGCGACACATAGCTCATCTCATTATCGTACCAGCTAACCGTACGCACCAACTGTGTATCACCAACAGTTTGTACCTTGGTTTGTGTAGCATCAAACAAGCTGCCATAAGTCATTCCAATCACATCACTGCTTACAATTTCATCTTCGGTATAGCCGTAGCTTTCGTTAGCCGCAGCCTTCATCAAAGCATTTACTTCTTCAATGGTCGTCTTTTTGTTTAGGATAACTGTCAACTCGGTTAAAGAACCTGTCAGCGTTGGTACACGTTGTGCCGTACCATCTAATTTTCCTTTCAGGCTTGGCAACACCAAACCGATGGCTTTTGCAGCACCGGTGCTGTTAGGCACAATATTTTGCGCTGCAGCTCTTGCCCTTCTCAAATCGCCTTTTGGATGCGGCGCATCCTGCGTATTCTGATCGTTGGTATAAGCATGAACCGTGGTCATTAAACCGTTAACAATGCCAAATTTATCTTCCAGCACCTTAGCCATTGGAGCCAGGCAATTGGTGGTGCAGGAAGCACAGCTAATGATTGTTTCAGAACCATCTAATATTTCATGGTTTACATTAAAAACAATTGTTTTCAGATCACCGGTAGCTGGTGCGGATATCACCACTTTCTTAGCGCCGGCCTGCAAATGTGCTTCGGCTTTTGTTTTATCAGTGAAGAAACCGGTACACTCCAAAACAACATCTACATTATGCTGACCCCAGGGAATTTGTGCCGGATCTTTCTGTGCATATATTTTAATTTCATTGCCATTTACCACAATTGCATTTTCTGTAGCTTTTACATCCTGGTCAAAACGGCCTTGCGCAGAATCGTATT
>JBQCHB010000232.1:0-5364 GCA_051955075.1 Flavisolibacter sp. | reverse complement strand
TGGGCCGCTGCAATGATGGTATTGTTTTGAAAATAATTCGCCAGGTTTTCACCGCCAATATAAAAATCAAACAACTTTTCCTTTCCAATGCTTTTGCTGACTTGTGCATTCATGGTTATGTAAGACGGTGAGTAATTATTTAACCTGTACGCTGCCGGATTTTCTAACGTTGAAGGAATTCTTTTACTGCCTGTAAGATTAATTGTATAATCGAGTTTCCATCCATTCAAGTCATAAGCAAGATTGGCAAAAGCCCTGTGCTTGGCAGTAAATGGTTTCTCCAAAAGCTTGCTGCCATAATTTGTTTTTACATCAAAAAAGCGATAAGCTAAACGAAGCTCTAATTTCTTTGCAGGCATAAAGTTTAGCTCCGTTTGAAAACTATTTGAATACGATTTGCCATTAAGATTAGAAAAGTTAACCTCTCTTGCGTTCTCCAGATCAATGACAACCTGGTTGGTAAAATCATTGCGATAAAAATCAACACCGAAAGAACCGTCTCTGCCAAAAAGGTGAAATTTCTGATCTACGCTTATGCCTTTGTTCCAAGCTACTTCAGGATCTAAGCCATAGGCTTTTCCTAGCTGTGCATTTACTATATTGATCTGTCTTGAGCTTACCAATACACCAATATTCTCTGCAAAAATATTGGCTGTTCTTTGACCGCAGCCTGCGCTTAATCTTATGGTCGTATGAGCAAAAGGCGCATAGCGAATGTTTAATCTTGGTGTGGCAAACCACCCGTACAAATTATTATGATCAGCACGAAGCCCGGCTACTACATCCAGTTTTTCACTCGGCGTAAAAGTATATTCTGCAAAAGCGCCGGGAACAACTTCTGTGCGATCGTAAGGCGTGATGTTTAATTGCTCTTTATAATCGTCATACAAAAAACTAATGCCTGTTTTAAACTTATGTACATCTGATTTGATCCTGGACTGATAAATTAAATTTGAATAAAAATTTTTCTGCTCCGCATCATACTTTGTTAAACCAAAATACGAGTCCTGCTGGTGATCAAATGCCGATACCTGCAAGCCAATACTTTTATACATCTTTTCCGGAAATACATAACCGATCTTTCCAAATGCTTCATAACGGTTGGTGTGAATACCGAGTCCATAATGGTTTGTTGAAAATTTGTCTTCTTTAGGATTGTATGCTACCTCACCGCCCGTTTTATCATCCAATAATACTTTAATGCCAAACTGCGACATCAAACCATTTTCGCCCATGTATTGCCAGCGATGTATGCCGCTGAATTGATTGCCTGTTGGCAGGTCACGAAAACCATCTTTATTAAAATCTCTTTTAGTATATAGAAAATCATCGTGAAGCAAGAAACCGGTTGACCATTTGCTATTCAATTTGTGCGACCAGTTCAGGTTCACATCGGTTTTGCCCATGTCGTTCACATATCCATTTAGATACAATTTTTCATTTTCTTGTGGTTTTCTTAATTCAATATTGATTTGTCCTGCAATGCTTTCAAAGCCATTTACTACCGACCCTGCACCTTTTATTAGTTGAATAGATTCAACCCACGGCCCTGCAATGCTGTTCAAACCTAATGGTGTAGCAATGCCGCGGGGGCCCGGTAAGTTTTCAACCGTTAATTGCGTGTAGATGCCTGCTAACCCAAGTAATTGTATTTGTTTGGAACCGGTGGCCGCATCGTTGTACGATACATCAACGGAAGGATTGGTCTCAAAGCTTTCACTAAGATTGCAGCAGGCGGCTTTTAGTAATTCTTTTTTTGTGATGATGGTGGTGCGAAATGGATTATAAGCGTCGACATAGCTGGTGCGCTGGCGTGCCGTAACAATTACAGTAGAAAGGTTTTCATACCTGTTCATTGTAATCTGTATATCATGCAAGCCATTTATAGAAACAGTATCTGTTTTAAAACCTGCATAGCTAATTACAAGCCGGTCGGTGTTTTTATTTTTGGTTAACAAAAATTCACCGTGAGGATTTGAGACGGTTACTTCATTTGTTCCTAACCAGATAATACTGGCGCCTGCTAATGGATTCGCTTGCCCGTTGTTGACGTCAACTATAATACCTCTTATTTGATTTGGGTTTGCAATGGAGTCATTCACTGCTACATGTTCATCTGTGGCTTCGCGGTAATGGCAGCAGTCTGGCAAAGCTGCGTAAGTTTCATCTGTGGCTTTGTCTTTTTCAGTATCATGTCCTGCTTTTGCTACCGCTTGATGCAGTTGATCAACTGATATAATAGAAGGCGCATAAGTAACAGTAAGCATCCTTGTTTCAACATTCCAGTTGGCCGACTTCACGCCTTTTATTTTTAGTGATTTTTGAATGCGCTGTTTGCATTGTGCACATTCGCCGGCTACTTTAAAAGAAACAGTTGTATCGGTAGCATTGTTTGATTGTGCATGCACCACAGAGCTAAAAATGCTCATCAGGATGATGCATAAATATTTTGTGTATTTCATGAAAATTATTTGATTGTTATAACATGAGTTATTTGTTTGCCTGAAAGCAAAAGGTCATGCAACAATCAAATCCGGTAAATGCAGAATAAGCTATTGATATTTTTTTGTAAGGGCGGCGGAGCAAAAACTTCAGGTACAAGTTTTTTTGATTGAACGAAGCATAAGGCAAGAAATTCCGGGTGAACCGTTTTAATGGCTGTTAATTGAAAAACGGGATTTAAAAATTTTGCAAGGTTTTGTTCCGACTTTATTTTTAAACTCACCTGCTTCTCATCACAGCATGTTTTTTTTACAACCTTATGGTCGCCGCCACAATGCCCGTCTTCTACCGGCGAAAGATCAATAGCATCAAGCTTGCCACAGCAATAATGTAAATGCAGGGTCATTCCCGTAGAAGAAAAACCATACATCAACAAAAGCATTATGGCAAAAAGCTTTTTCATATCCGGCACAAAACTATATTTTATTCTTTTTGAAGAAAATAACATTCATCAGTTTGTTTGTTAAATGTGATGGTAGTAGGTTTCAAAGCTGTCATTTGTCGTAAAATTTAATACCGGGATTGATGCAGTCCTTCATCATAAAAAATTAATTGGCCATTCATACCGGGTTTAAATTGGTACGCTTTTTTTAGTATATCAATTATGAAAGGTTTGTGGATTTGCCTGGCCCTGGTTACAGTGAGTGTATCTGTAAGTAACACGCAAAGATCTTTTCATCCTTTCGATGCACAGAATAAACTTTTTATTATCACACTCGACGGTTTTAGGTGGGAGGAAGTATTTGCCGGTGCAGATTCTGCATTGATCAATGATAAGCAAATCACTGGCGACACGGCTATCAGCAAGGCGTTGTATTGGGATGCTGACCCAAAGCAAAGAAGAAGAAAATTATTGCCATTTTTCTGGAATGTAATTGCCAGGCAAGGGCAGTTGTATGGAAACAGGTTGTACGGCAATGATGTTAATGTTTCAAATCCCTATGCACTTTCTTATCCTGGCTACAGCGAATTATTAACCGGCAATGTAGATTTCGGTATTACGGGTAATGCCAGGAAGAAAAATGATAATCAAAATATTCTGCAAACTTTAAGCAATACTCACGAATATGCAGGCAGGGTCGCTGCTTTTACTTCGTGGGATGTATTTCCATTTATTCTGAACAAAGAACAAAGCAATTTTTATATCAATAGTGGTTTCGAAAATTTGAAAGGCGAAGAACTTACAAACAGCGAAAAGTTACTAAACACTTTACAGGCAAAAGTGATCAATGAAAGAATAGAAACACGGTATGATGAACTGACTTACATTGCCTGTAAAGAATATGTAGAAAAAAATAAGCCTTCAGTTGTTTTTTTAAGTTTTAGCGGTACCGATAATGCAGGGCACAGCAAACGGTATGACGAATATTTACAACAGGCCAACAACGCCGACCGTATGATTGGCGAACTTTGGCGCCTGGTTCAATCTATGCCAGAGTACAAAGGCAAAACAAGTTTTTTAATTACCACTGATCATGGAAGGGGAAGCAAAAAAACCAATTGGTTCAAACATGGTTTTTTTGTTGGCGGCTCATCGCAAACGTGGTTTGCTTTAATTGGTAACAGCACGGTGCCCGCTGGTGAAATACAAGCGGAGAACCAGGTTTATCAAAAAGATTTGAAATCACTAATGACGCAATTGCTTGTAAAAAAATAGTTGAGGTCGCTACAAGTATTCTCCAGCTCCTAAGTTTTCCGGCATAATTTTTTTGCTTTTATAGTGAGTTTTTGCAGCAAATTTTCAATATAAAATTTCAATTATGCGCAACGAAAAAAAGAGGAATCAAAAAGATAAACTGATCAATCCAGCTTCAAAGACTGAAAAAATAAGACATCGTGAATTTGAAACGCCAAGCCAGCAAAGAAACAGGGATGGATTGGGAAGAGGACAGACAGGCTCGGATGGAAGCCCTGTCCGTGGCGAGGATAGCAAGCATTAATTTGTCGCAAGACAGTAACTATAAAATAATAAACAATGTCAAAGCATTCAAATGATCGTTCTAAAAATGAAAGAGACGAAGCTATTGAAAGAACAATAGGTGCTGACCGGGTCGAACAAGATGCCAATGCAGACAGCAGTGGTGGCACTACCGACATGGACAGTGTAATACGAAAAACGCATACAACTGGTTCTGGCTCGGGCATGTCAACAAAAAGATTTGTAACAGGTAGCGATTTTGATGGACAGGTAAAAGACCAATAGGGGTGTAACCTGCCTCAACAATGCAAAGCAAGCCTGTAACTGATTAGTACGGTTAATTTATTCATTATCAAAGCTCTTCCGTACGTTTTTCTTGTTGACTTCCTTCTACATTAAAACAAGAGCAAAGAAAATTATCGTAGAGGAAGCGGTCTGTAAAACAGCAATTATAAAACCTAAGGTTAGGCATAAAGTTTTTATGAATAAAAAGCAGTTCTTAATTTTTTGACTTTTAAAACTACAGTTATGGCAGAAAACAGAAATCAAGATCAGAACAGAAGCTCAAACATGGGCAACCAATCTCAAAGTGGTTCTCAATCCGGAATGGGCGGTTCTCAATCTGACAGAGGATCTCAGAGCGGTTCTGAACGCAGTTCAAGTGGATTAGGAAATCAAAGCCAGGGAACAAGTGGTTCTCAAAGTGGCTCACAAAGCGGTAGAACTGGTAGTTCTGGTTCTAATTATGGTTCTTCTTCTGACCAGAATATGGACAGTGGCGATCAGGGCCGTGGCAGCACCAGCAGTGGTAGTGGCAGCACAGGTCGCAGCGGTAGCAGCAGTAGCAGCGATTCTGGTTCTCGCAGTGGCCAGGGTGGTATGTAATTACCTTAGTCATTTGCAAATGATTCTTGCTTGAATTAAAATCATTAAGCCCTTACACA